>JAIBBZ010000016.1 GCA_019694435.1 Pirellulales bacterium | reverse complement strand
TTGAACACATGCAAAGTCGGAACAGGTACTCGAAACGATCGAGCCGCGGGTTCACGCTCGTCGAGCTGCTGGTGGTGATCAGCATCATCGGCATGCTCGTGGCCCTGCTGCTGCCGGCCGTCAACGCCGCCCGCGAAACGGCCCGCAGCGCCAACTGCTTGAGCAACATGACGAACTTAGGGAAGGCGCTGATCAGCTACGACGCGCGGCAGGGCAACTACCCTGGTTACATCAACACGCAAGCCCAGCGCACGAATCAAGTCGACCCGAGCACTTGGGCACAGACGGGTTCGGCGCTCTCCGATCCGATCGCATCGCCGACCGGCTGGGTCTTTCCGTTGCTGACTTACTTGGATCGCAATGACCTGGCAGAACAGTATGGTCAGCGTGGCACCGACGCGGTGCTTGGCGGCCTGCGAGGCGCGCCACCGCGCAATGTGACGTTGAAGGTTGTGCAATGTCCTAGCGACATCAACGCGACGGATGAAGGCGACGCGGGATCGAGCTATGTGGTCAACTGCGGTTTCGAAGACATCGCCGTCCCGCAACCTAGCATTCCGTATTGCACTCCCGGAATCGTTGGGACGGACATAAACGCCGGTGTCAGTCCCGACTATCCAGCGAACGGTGTCTTCCACAACCAATTTCCTTTTACCGGATTGGATTACTCGTTCTATTCGGATGGCTCAGGCACCGACAATTCGCCACTGAACGCAAACTCGTTCAAGATCGTGAAAGTAAGCTCGAGCACGATCTTGAGCGGTGATGGGACGACGAACACGATGATCCTGAGCGAGAATGTCGACGGCGGCGAGTGGACCGACATCCTCGAGCAGGATGTAGGCTTCGTCTCGTGCCCCGCCGGCGGCACGAGCTCTACGCCCTACACGGCGCTGAAGGCGGGAGATGCAGGGGCAACGTTGTACGGTTCGCTTGTGAGCCCCGCGCGCACGGTACAGAAGATCTACTGGATCAATGAAAAGGCGGGGCAAAGTGGTACCGTGTCCGACGCGGCGGAGAGGTATCGTTTTAGCCGTCCGTCGAGCTACCATGCCAACGGTGTGAACGTGTTCTTTGCCGGGGGCAACGGCCGGTTCCTGGCCGACACGATTGATCCGGCGGTCTACGCTCAACTCATGAGCGTGCACGGCACGAAGATGGTCGTGCCGTCGAAAACCGGTCCGGTGCAATTCACCTCGGACTGGAACATTTTCGCGAAGCCGCTCAGCGAAGGCTCGTTCTAACGAGCCTGCCGTCGTCCGGCGATCAACGTTTCGCCAACCCTCACACCCCGCGAGCCCCGTGGCTCGTGGGGTGTTTTTTTGGAGCGAAGCGCTGTGCGGAAAGCAGCCCCCGGGGGCAGTGCACCCCGTTCGATGACCGCCACGACCTGCGTCAAGCCGGCCCCGCCAGTTCGCGGATGATCGCGTCGAGGTCGCGGCGCGGGCGGTCGCCGATCGTGGCCCGCAGCCGCGTCAGGTCGGGCACGCGGACGCGCACGTCCTCGAAATCGGCCGCAAAGGCCGCCGCGTAGCTCTGAAACTCGATCGTCGCCGCGGGATTGACGATCGCCACGACGCGCCGGGCCAGGTCGAGAATGCTGACCGGCACGTCGCTGCCGACGTTGAACACCCGGCCCGCGGCATCGTCGCTGGCCATCAGGGAAGTGATTGCCTCGACGACGTCGGCCACGTGCGCAAAGCAGCGCACCTGCGCGCCGTCGGCATGCACGACGAGCGGCCCCCCGGCCCGCGCCGCGGCGATGAACCGCGGCAGCACCATGCCGTATTGCCCGATCTGCCGGGGCCCGACGACGTTGAAGAACCGGCCCACGACGACCGGCAGCCGATGCTGCCGCCAGTAGGCCAGTGCCAGGAACTCGTCGATCGCCTTCGAGGCGCCATAGGCCCAGCGCGGCCGCGTCGTGGGGCCCAAAACCAGGTCGTCGTCCTCGTTCCAGCGCGGCTTGGGGTTCTTGCCATAGACCTCCGACGAGCTGGCGACGAACAGCTTCACCGCCCGGCCCGCCGCATGCGCGGCCTGCAGCTCGGCCAAGAGCGTCTCGGTCGGGTGGATGTTGGTCTCGATCGTGCGGATCGGATCTTCGGCAATCAGCCGCACCCCGACCGCCGCGGCGAGGTGATACACCTGGTCGACGTCGACCAGCAGCCGTCGTAGCAGCGCGCCGTCGGCCATCGATGCCGGCACGAAGCAGAGGTCCGGAGCATGGGCGACCGCCGCCAGATTCGCGCGGGAACCGGTCGACTCGTCGTCGACCACCGTCACGCGGTGGCCGTCGGCCAGCAGGCGCTCGGTGAGATGGCTGCCGATGAACCCGGCCCCGCCGGTGACAAGGACGTGCATGGCGCTGCTTAGGTGTGCTCGGCCGGCTGTGGTGGCGGCTCGGCCGGCTGATGTTTGCCGCTGGCCAAGAGCCGGTCTTCGCGCCGCTTGACCACCACCGAAGCGGCGATCGCAATCGCCAGGATCGACACGATGACCACCAGCGAGACCTCGGGCGTGATGATGTGCTCGCCGTGATGTTCGACCGTCTGGCCCGGCTCAGGCGGCCAGATCCAGTTGGCCGGCCATTGATCGGGATGTCCGAAAACCTGTTCGACGATCATCTTGCCGCCCACGAAGCAGAGGATCGCACTGAGGCCATAGTTCAAATACCGGAACATGTCCATGATGCCGGCCAGCAGGAAATACAGCGCCCGCAGGCCGAGGATGGCGAACACGTTCGAGGTGAACACGACAAACTGGAAATAGGGCTCGTGCCGGGAGACCACGGCGATGATGGCGGGCACACTGTCGACGGCGAACATCACGTCGATCACGTTGACGACGATCAGCACGATGAACAGCGGCGTGACCATCAGCGCGCCGTTTTCGCGGACGAAGAACTTGTCGCCGTGGTCGCCCAGCGACACGCGAAAGATTCTCCGCGTCCAGCGGACGACGATGTTGTTCTCCATTTCGGGGGCCTCGTCCTGGAACGCCAGCTTGATGCCGGTGTAGATCAGGAACAGCCCGAAGCCCAGCACGACGATGCCATATTGCACGGCGCCGGTGCCAACGAGGATGAACGACATCCGTAGCAGCACGGCGGCCAGAATGCCCCAGAACAGCACGCGGTACTGGTATTTCAGCGGCACGCGGAAATAACCGAAGATCACCGCGAACACGAAGACGTTGTCCATCGACAACGCCCATTCGATCAAATACCCGGTCAGAAACTCGCTGGCCGCTTGGCGCCCCTGCCAGGCGTAAAGCAGGCCGTTGAACAACAGGGCCAACGTGCACCAGATGGCCGTCCAGACGCCGGCCTCGCGGAGGGTCATCTCGCGCGAATGGCGATGAAACACGCCCAGGTCCAGCACCAGCACGGCAACCAGGAAGACGCCGAAGGCGATCCAGTGCCAGAGTTCGACGGTGGCCAACGCAACGACCCTCGGCGGTTCATAAAGCCCAGGCATTCAGTACAACAGGCCCGCGGGGGCAAGCCGCGGGCCTGCATTCGATCACGAAGTGCGTCGGGCCTGCACTCGGTGCGCGGCGCTTGCAAGCAAGTGACCGCGCCAAGGCACAGCGCAAAGCGCTTACCAGCCCATCACCATGTTCGATTCGATGACCTTGCGAGCCCGTTCCAGGTCGGTGCCGGTCTCGTGCATGTACAGGCGAATGGCGTGCACCTTGTCGCCGGCGGCCTTGGACAGGCAGTCCCGGGCCACATGGCACACGTCGGCGCTGCCGGTAATGCCTAGAGCCCCCTTGGAAATCACCCAGGTATCGCGGGGCCGCTTGGTGAAGCGGATGACCCTCTCGGTCGGATAGCTGTCCTGAACGACGGCGCTGGCGGCGTCCTGATCGTTGGCCCAGGTGATGATGATGTGCGACTCGGTCTCAACCTCGAACAATGGCATGGCCAAGGTCCCCCTGCGCAAGCGGTGGAAGACGTGCAAAAACGATCAGGCGGCCGTCGGGGCCCAGCAGGGCGCCTCGGCTGGCCCGCCTGAATCGCGAATTTACGGGGCGCCCCGGATTCCGTCAAACGGCCCGCAAACGTGCGCCAAATCCAAAACGGTCCGCGCGGCCAAATCGGCCTCCAGGGGCAAAACGCGGCGAGTCAATGCGCCTCGTCCCAACGGGCCAGAACCTGGCCGGGCGACGCGGTGCCCGTGGTGCCCAACTGCTGGACGGTGATCGAAGCGACCAGATTGCCGACCGCGGCGGCTTCGACCGCCGTGGCCCCGCACAACAACGATGCGACGATGCCGCTGGTCGCACTGTCGCCGGCCCCGACCGGATCGATTGGCCCCCCAACGGGGTAACCCGGCACGAGCAGGTCGGTGGTTTCGGCCGAGCTGCCCTGCGCCGCGGGGCCGCCCTGCCCTGACGGCTCAACGACCAGAATGCCGGCTGCCCCCATGGTGCAAAACAGTCGCAGTCCCAATTGCCGGGCCAGCTCGCGCGCCGCGGCGCGGCCAAGTTCCGGATCGTCGGACTCGGGCCGCCCCAGTGCCAGCAGGCATTCGCGCAGATTGGGTTTCAGCGTCCCGCATCGGAACCGCGCGATCTGCGCGCGGCTGTCGACGAAGATCAGCTTGGCCGGGTCGCGTCGGGTGAGTTCGACGAGGTGCTCGCGCAGCCGCGGCGTGACCACCCCCCAGCCCTCCTCGTTCACCTGGTCGAGCACGATCAGCCCGTCGGCGTCGGCAAACGCGCGATCGAGCCGCGCGATGACTTCTTCTTCGGTCGCCGCCGAGGGAACCGCGCGATTCCGCAAATCGAGCCGGTTCAGCTCGCGCCACGAGCCGTCGGGCTGGCGCTGCATGGGCTTGGTATAGGTCGGCGTGCGGCGCGCGGGATCTTGCACGATGCCCGCCGGATCGACCGGCAGCCTGGCCAATTCCTGCATCAGGTCATAGGCCTGTCCGTCGTCGCCGATGGTCGAGACCGGCAGCAGCCGGCCGACGCCGAGCGCCGCCAGGTTGTTGATTACCGTGCCCAGCGCGCCGGGGCTGTTGCGGATGCGCGTGACCTGGTACGCCTCGAGTCCCGTCTCGACCGACAATTCGTGCAGGTCGGGATCGATGTCGAGATACCGGTCGAGAAACAGATCGCCCAACAGCGCGATCTTGCGCCGCGGAAAATCGGCAAGGAATTCGGCGAGACGTGCCCGGGCGATCACGGGGTCATGCTCACGATCAGGGGGTCCTTTCCGCGGCCGTGGCCTCGGCCGCCAGGGCCGCGCGCCGCAAATAGGGCACCGTCTGGCGGTGATCGCCGCAGACATAAAAACTCTCGCCGCCGTCGGCCACGGTCCGCACGAGAATCGTCTTCCAGGGGCGATAGTAGTACTGCGGGTTCGACTTGGGCGCCTGTTCGCGCGGGTTGCCCTCGATCTCGATCAGGTCGAACGCGGCCGTCGTGAAGCGGGCAATCTGGCGGCCGTGCTGGTGCGCGACGTTGCGGGCCATCGCCAGGGCCTTGAGATACACCTCGGGCCCCATCACGGCGGTGCCGAAGCAGAGAAACACGCCGCCTTCGAGCCCTTCGACCGTGTGGCAGAGCGTGAGGAAGTCGCGATACGTTGCCACGCCAAACGCGGCCGGGTCGAAGTTCGGATGCTCGTGCAGAATGTCGTACCCGAAGCCGATGTGCACGGTGACGGGCACGCGCAAGCGGTAGCCAGCGGCCAGGACGCTGGTGTCCTTGTGCGGATAGTTGCCTTCGGCGATTTCCCGACCCAAAGCCTCGCCCAGGCCGAGGCCGTCGGCCGCGCCGCGGGCCACGATGTCGTTCATTTCGCCCGTTTCGCGCCACAGGCCGAACTCGCCGCTACGGATATACCGGGCCACGCTTTCGCAGGTCGCGCCGATGCGTGCCAATTCGTAGTCGTGAATCGGTCCGGCGCCGTTCATGCCGATATGCGTGATCAGGCCGCGCTCCATCAGGTCGATCAACTGACGCGCGACGCCGGCGCGAATGACATGCGCGCCCATCAGCATCAAGCGCGCGCCGCCCGACTGCCTGGCAGCGGCCAGGCGCTCGCCGATCGTCGCCAGGCTGTCCATGTGCCCTTGCGGCAACGCGGGGGGCAGTTCGTCGAGCCGCAGCAGCGTGCTGTGCTCGATATCGTGGATCCGCTCGTTGAGCGGCTTGATGATTAACCGGCTGCGGTCGAATTGGGGATACATGGTGGCGACCGGCGTCTAAAGGCCCAGCAAGGCCAGTAAATCTTCGAGGCAACGATAGTCGCCAATGATCACGTCGGCCCCCGCGCGAATCAGGCGGTTGCGCTTCCAGGCGTTGACGCCCGTGCGGCGATCCTCATCGCTGGCCACGCCCACGGCCACGCCCCCGGCGCCGTGCACCTCTTCGATTTCGACGAACCCGTCGCCGAAACCGAGCAACTGCGGACCCTCGACGTGTGCATCGCGGATGATCCGCTCGACGATCATTTTCTTGGAGAAATTCTGGTAGTCGTCCAGGGCGCCGTAGACGTGCTCGCCGAAGAATTCGTCGAGCTTCAACACGCGGAGCTCGTCCTGGACGTATTTCAGATCGGTGCCCGAGGCCAGGTACAGCGTAATCCCTGCTTCGCGGAGCGCGGTCAACAGCTCGCGCGAGCCGGGCACGGTCCACTCCTCGCGATGGAGCCGACCGCTGCGCAGACCTTCGACTCGCTGGCCGACCTGTTCCCAGAGCAAATCGTGGTAGACGGACTTGTAATCGAGCGCTTCGCGCGGCTGGCCGCCCCGGGCCTTGACCTCTTCGACCAGTTGCAGCATCTGGTAGATGGTCTGCTTGCCGTTTAAGCGCATGACGAATTCTTCGACGTGCGTGGCGAGCGCCTCGCGCGACTCGCCGGTGCCCGTGGCCGCCAGCACGTCGACCATCATGGGGATCATCGTCGCCTGCCAATTGCGGCGAATGAGCGACAGCGTCCCGTCGAAATCGAACATCGCCGCGCGAAAGTCGCCCCGACGGAAGTCGGGACGCAGCACTTCGATCGCGGGCGAAGAATCCAGGGCCTCGGTCATGGGGTTTGCCGTGCCCTATCCCGCGAGGAGATGTTCGAGGATGTACAATTCGAGACCTTCGTAATCGAGCGCCTGCCGGTAGGCCTCGACCTTCGACTCGTCGACCGCACGGACCAGCTTCAGCAGCCGCTGGAACATCCGCAGGCTGTTGGCCAGGTGCTTCGTCTGGTCGGCTTGCTTGGTGGTGCGCATCGCCTTGACGTCGAGCCCCACCACGCCGATTTCGTAATACTTCGCCCGATCGAGCACCCACACCTGGTTGAAGGCGCGGCGCAGATCGACCGAGCCGAACGTCTTGTCCTGATCGTATTTCAGGCCGTTCTGGTCGTTGAGGTGCACGCCCCACAGCTTGCCGTGCCAGAGGGCATAGGCCATGTCGTCGGCCGGGTCGAGGCCGGCGAGAATACTGTGAGCGCTTTCGATCAGGACCCCGACGCGGGCCGGGTCGCTGGTGCGGTAGAGCAGACCCATGAAGTGCCCGACCGACGGGCAGTAGGCCTGGTCCATCGGCTCATTAGGCTTCATCTCGCCGACAATGCGGATCTTCGGGTCGTAGGCCAGCATGTCGTTGATCGCGTCGACCAACCGGCCGACGGACGCAGCGCCGTCCTTGGCCTCGCGAATGTACGTCCCCTCGCGGGCCGGCCAGAGGACGATCAGGTCGATGCCGAGCATGTTGGCGATGTCGATCGCACGGCGAGTGCGATCGCGTGCATACTTGCGGGCCGCGGCGCTGTTGGCCGTGTAGGCCCCGTCGACCGTCTTGGGGTCTTCCCACAGCCGCGGTGCGATGAACTCGGCGGTGAGCCCTTCACCGTCGAGCATCTTCTTGACTTTGGCCACGCCCTTGGCGGTTTGCGTCGCGTCCCAATCGGCCGGCACGACGTCGTCGTCATGAAACTGGACGTACGAAAAGCCCAACTCGGCGTAGGCGGCGATCTTCTTGGCGAAGGGAACTTCCTTGCGCACGACGGGACCAAAGGGGTCGGCGCCCTGCGAGATGTTCCAGGGACCGAAACTGAACCGATACTCGCCCTTGGCCTTGGCCATGAAGAATCTCCGCAGGATTTCCGCAAAAACGGCCAGTGTAGTCATTCGCTGCATGCTGGCAAGCCGGGTGGCAGCAGCACTGTGCCAGCACGCCCGAGTTGGACCACATGCCGGCTGCCGGCGACTGCTCTTGCCGCGGGGGAAAGAGGCGGGAAGAATCGCCCCAACTTCGCGCGATCCTTCCCCGCGGCCTCCCTCGACTATTTGCCTGCAAGCACTCCGGCGGCCACCCTTGAACGACTTGTCCAAGCTCCTCGCGACACGTCTGGCGGCCGCCCAGCATTGGCATCTCGCGCCGCCCGCAGATAGCGCCGCACCGGGGGACCCCTCGGAGTGGTGCCGCGCCATCGCCGCCTCGCACACGGTCCTGATCAAACAAGGCGCCGGCCGCGCCACCTACCGCGTCGAATCTGCGTCGCAAGTCATGTTTGTCAAACATTACACGGCCCGCTCGTGGCGCGAGCGGCTGCGCTGCTGGCTGCGCGGCAGCGCCTCGCGGCGCGAGTTCGAGCATGCGTCCGTGCTCGCCGCCCGAGGTATTCCGGCCATTCGGCCTCTAGCCTGGGCCGAGCGCCGAGCGCGGGGCAGCGTGGCCGAGCATTTCTTCCTGAGCGCGGCCCTCGAGCAGGCCACTTCGCTCGACGACTACCTCGCGCAGCGGCCGCATCTCGATCTCGCGGTGCGCGCGCAATTCGACGACCGGCTCGTCGACGGCCTCGCCACGCAGTGTGCCGCCTGGCATCGGGCCGGGGTCGTCCACGACGACCTGCACGGTGGAAACCTGTTGGTGCGCACCCTGGCCGACGGCACACCCAGGTTCTTCCTCGTCGACTTGCCGGGCATCCAGTTCGCCGCCTCGCTCGCCTGGCGGCCAAGCCGGCACTTGCTGGCCATGCTCCTCTCGGCCATGCATCTCCACGCCACGCCGGCCATGCTGGCTCGTTTTTGGGAGCGTTATCGGGCCGAACGGCCGGAGCTCGACGGAAGCGACGCGCCTCTCGAGGCCCAGCGCATCGTCAAGCTCGCGCACGGCATGGCCCTGCGGCTGCTCGACCGGCGCGACCGGCGCGTCTGGCGCGAAAACCGCGAGTACTATCGCGTGGCGAACCGTCAGGGAGTGGCCTACGCTGCGGCCAGCGTGCCCCGCGAGCGCGTCGCCAGCTTGCTGGCCAATCCCCAGGCGCCATTCCGCGCTCATCGCGACGCGCCGATCAAGATCAGCCATTCAAGCTTGATCGTGCGCGGTACCGAGAACTGGGGCGACTCGCCATGGACGCTCGCCTACAAGCGGTACCGGCCGCGCACCACGCTCAAGTGGCTGCTCGCCCTGGCCGGCGCGCGGGCCGCGCGGCGCGATTGGTACTGGGGGCACGCCCTGGCAGCCCGCAAGATCGCCACCGCGCGCCCGCTGGTGCTCGTGCTACCACGCCACGAGCGCAGCGCGAGCTACCTGGTCAGCGAGTGGATCACCGGGGCCAAGAATCTGCACCTTTGGGCCTGGTCCCTGGCCCGGCATCCGCGCCGGCAACGGCACGCCGCGGCGCAGCGCTGCGCCGTGCAACTCGGCGAGTTGATCGGCCGTTTGCACGCCTGGAATCTCGCGCATCGCGATCTCAAGGGCGCCAACCTGGTCGTCAGCGAAACGCACGGCGACCTGAGATGTCACCTCGTCGACCTCAAGGGACTGCGGCGCGTGCGGCAAATTTCCCTACGTCTGCGAGCCCGAAACCTTGCCCGCTTGCTGGCCAGCGCGTCGGCCCATGCCTGGATCTCGCGCACGATCCGCTTGCGATTCCTGCAGGCCTATGTGCGCCAGCAACCGCAGCGAGACGTGTGTTGGAAGGCCCTGTGGCGCGCCGTCGATCGGGAAAGCGCGGCGGTCCTGGGCCGGTGGCGCGAAGGCGAAAGTTCGGCGCGCCCATCCATCGCCACGGTCGATGTCGCGAGGCGCTCCACGCAGGCGCCTCGGCGCATCGCGGCCTGAGGCTGCTCCGCTCGGGCAGCGTCTAGCTGGCGAGGCTCGCCGGCTCGGAGTCTTCGGTCTCCGCGCTGACCGGGCTCACCTGGTCGGCGTCGTGCATGGCCGTCTGATTGCGGCCGCACTGCTTCGCATGGTAGAGCGCCGCATCGGCGCGGCTCAGCAGGGTGTGATCGTCGTCGTTGTCCTGGGCCTCGGCGACTCCGCAGCTGATCGTGACGCTTGTCGTGCCGTTGATCCGCAGGGCCTCGATGGCCCGCCGCACGCGCTCGGCCAACACGATCGCCTCGTCGATCCGCGTTTGCGGCAGGATCGCGATAAACTCCTCCCCGCCGAAGCGACCCACGATGTCCGATTCACGGGCCTGATCGTCGATCACCTGGGCCACTTCGCGCAACACCTGGTCACCGTGCAGGTGGCCGTGTTGATCGTTGATTTGCTTGAACAGATCGACGTCGAACAGAACAATCGAGAACGGCTGCTGATAGCGGAGCCGCATCCCGAACATCATCTCGAGCGATTCTTCGATGGCCCGGCGGTTGCGGACATTGGTCAGGGCGTCAGTCCGCACTTCGGACAGCGCCATCAGCATATTGGTTTGCTGCCGCAACTCGTCGTAGGCGTGCGAAATCCGCGTGGCCAACTGCATGGTGGGATGCAGGACCTGCTCGGCCTCGAGCCACAACTGCTTCCAATCGCTGTCATTCAATTCGGAATCGATCGTGCCGATGCGATCCTTGAAGCGCTGCACGCTCGACTGGTGGCGCGAGAGTTCGCGACGAATCGTGGCGGCGATCTGGTCTAACTGCGCCGCAACGGCCTGAGCGCGCGCCAGCTCGCGCCGGCTCCGCTCCGTGTTGCTGTTCGTCTCGACGGAATGCCTCCGCCCGACCAGATAGCCGACCAGCGCGATCAGCGCCAGACCAACGACGTGCGGGATGGCAAGCAACGAAAGTCCCATGAAATCCATCCGACTACTGGGCAAGCACGACCGGTAGGGCCGCGTTTGGACGCTGCAAATCTAGGTTGCCTGGGCGCCGCCGGCGCACCGGGACAGGTGAAAAACACAGCTCGCTACTGGCACCCCTAGCCCTCTTCGTTACCGCCGCGAAACGCCGCGCAATGCGAAAAACCCGATGGCGACCGCCACAATCATCAAGATCAGCCACTCTTGAGTGCCAAAATGGCTCACTTCGCGCATCGCCTGCTTGTACCAATGCCACATGCTCGAACTCCTCGCGCGCCCGCTCGCAAAGCCCGGCTGCAGTTCAAAGGTAGTTCAAAGGTGCAGGCGCCGTCGGCGCTGCGCCGCGGAGCGCGAACATCGGATACCGGAGGTGTCTCTGGTAAGGGTCGTATGGCTCGCACCCCTTGGCCCCAGGCAGTGGTTTTCCCCCCGCCGGAGACCGCCTTGCGAGCCGAAAGAGCGGCAGTATAATTCGGGGTCTGTCCCCTGCCCGGGAGACCTCCCGGGGGCGTAGCTCAATTGGTTAGAGTACCGGACTGTCGATCCGGTGGTTGCGGGTTCGAGTCCCGTCGCCCTCGCTTGCGGTTGACGCGGCTTCGCTGCGTCGTTACAGCACACGAACGTCTGAGGAGCGGCCGTCGGCGACGACGGTCGGGGTCTATCGAGGTCTCTACCTCGTTGGAGCACCCGGTACCCCTCAGGCGTTCTCTTTTTGCGCCCTGGCGGGCTGCTCGAGACGTTGATGTTTGGTTCGAATCGGTTGGCTCGAGCACGCCAGCGGCGATCGTGGGGCTGCCATTTTTTGGCGCTCGGCCATGGACCGGCTCTGGTACCAACTCAGCGGCCGCAGTGACCTTCCCCCTTCAATCCGACCCACGTTGAATGCGAGAATCGCGGCCGGGCGTGAGCCCGGAAAGGATTCTTGCGATGCAGAAGACGAGGCACACGACGGAGCAGATCATCGAGAAGCTGCGTCATGCGGCCGCAGGTTTGTTGTGCGCGGGCAAGGTACCAATCGTGCGAACAAGAAGGTCGTTGCCCGTCGTTCTTCTAGCGTGTGTCGTCGCGGGTTGCGGCGTCAAGGTCCCCGACGCGCTGCAGCTTCGTTCGTTCCATCAAAAGATGAGGTGGCGCGCCGAGGAGTATTTCCGCGACCCTCAGGTGGTCGCCTTGTGCCGGGCCATCGAGCGACGCGACCTAGAAGAGATGTCGCGGTTGGTCGCCGCGGGCGCCGAGGTGAACGCCCGAGGCCAAGGTGGGATGACGCCCTTGCTGTGGGCGTATCCCGACAACCAACTGCCGCGGTTTGAGCGGCTGCTGGAGCTGGGTGCCGATCCGAACCTGATTTGGACGTCCGATTTTGACACACGCGGCGTCATTCCACCTGGCGCCGCGGTCACACATCTTGTATGCGAGACGAGCTTTCCCGGGTACTTCGATGCCGTATTCCGTCACGGTGGAAACCCGAATCTCGCCAAGGAGTCGCCCGGCGTTGGTCGGGGCGATACCCCGCTTTATTGTGCAATTCGTTCCGTCAGGAGCGACAATGTCAAGAAGCTTATTGCGCTTGGTGCCGACGTCAATCACGCCGGGTTTGATGGACTGAATCCTGCATATTGCGCCTTCTTGCGATCCGGTAGCGCGAGTGTTACGTTGCCGCTGCTGGAAGCGGGTGCGGCCTTTGACATTACAAACGGCAAGCCGCCCGTTCGCATCGTGCACATGGTCGTCATGAGTGAAATGCGTCAAACGGTCAGGCAAGGACCAGAAGCGGCCGATTTCGAGTTGCTGAAACAATGGCTCGAAGCACACGGCGAGTCGCTCGAAGAGGCTCGCATAGAAGTCGAGGCATGGCGTCTAAGGAAAGACTCTGGCCACAGGTGACCTTCCCCACGACAGAGGACCATCCAGTCCTCCCGGCTGCGCGCAGAAGAAGGGCTCGTGCACTTTCTTACCTAGTACAATGACTTTGAGCTTCGGCTGTTGCGACCTTGGTGTGGATGGCGGTGAGTCGAATGATCTGTGCGAATGCCTGTCGCGTGGTGCCGCTTGCCGTGCTGGCGATATGCCTGGGGTGTCACGCAAAGCCAGCCGCCTTGAAAAAGGCGTCGCGTGGGAACAAATCTCCACAAGCCGACAGGGTCTTCTCTGACGAGGCGACGGTCTCGCTCTGTCGTGCAATAGAATCGCACGACAGAGCCACGTTCGGGCGCCTGATCGTCAACGTCAACGTCAACGCCAGGGGGCAAGGCGGTGCGACTCCGCTCCTCTGGGCATTGATATACGACCGTTTCGAGTTTTTTGAAGCGCTGTTGATCCAAGGCGCCGACCCCAACGCCATCATCACGGGTGCCGATGCCCTTGGTCGCGGTGTTCGCGCTGGCAACGCCGTGACACACCTGGTGTGCATGAAGCCTGACACCGCGTACTTCAATGCTGTGTTCGCACATGGTGGAGATCCCAACCTGCGCATCCAAGGGAAAGTGCTTGGCGCCGGAGATACACCGCTATTCTGCGTCATTCAGGAGGACGTAAATGACAAGCAGCAGCGCATCGCGACGCTGATCGGTCGGGGTGCAGATATCAACTACGTGTGCCCGAGTTTTCTGACGCCCGTCAGCACGGCAGTTGCGAGTCATGGTCAATACGATGTTGCGCTCATGCTGTTGGAGGCTGGCGCCGATTACAAGTCATTCATTCGGCCCAACAGCAATCAGCGGTTGATTCATCTCGTGCTCGATGATGGATACCGCCGGAGCAGGGCGTGGCGGGAACGGCAGGCGCGCGATTACCAGCGGCTCTTAGATTGGCTAGTAGCTCACGGCGACTCGCTGGAGGTGGCGCGAGCGGAGATGGCAGAGTGGTAATCTGATCGCAAAGAGCCGCAAACGGGGGGCAAGCGTGCCGTTCTTGCCCTGCTTGAGATCGACGTCGCATCCGCGTCCCCCCCTTGGGTACGATCTGGTCTCCCGTGTGCGCGCTTTGCCTCCCTTCGCGGTCAACGCTGGCCCCTTTTCTCAATGACCTGCGCCGCCGTGTGCCTCGTCCACGCCGTCGCAAAATTCCCGATTGGACTCACTCCCGGGTGCGACTCGCACATTCAACAGACGACCGGGTAGGTCAATGCGTCGGCCCCCACCTCGCCAATCGACGGCCCGGCCCGGCGCGGCGGTCCGGGCAGCTCTCGAGCGCCGTACGTTCGACCGCGTTTACTTCATACTTCGTGTTCTTGGCGGTCGGGAGGCTCCGTGCTTCGCTTACTCCCCTGCTTCCTCGGCCTCCTCGTCTTCGTCGTCGTCTTCCTCGTGCGGCAGCACGAAGGCAGCACGAACCGGGGCCGGCATCGGCTGGTCGGCGCCTTTGACGTTCCGCCAAATGACCTCGTTGAATAGCAGGTCGTCGACCGCATCTTCCTTCGAGAAATCGAAGGTCGCCGAAAGTTCCGCGCCCCAGGCATCGGGCCCGTTCTTAGCTTCCATGTCGACGTTCGGCACCACGTGCGTATAACCGCCCAGATCGCGTGCGGCCTGGAACGAGTTGAACATCGGCCGAGCCGCGGCGTCGAACTGGCTCATCGGCTCCAACCCCAGGATCAGCTCCATCGACCTGAGCATGCTGGTCGTCGAGTACATGGCCGAGTCGACAAAGCCGCGTTTCGTGTAGGGACTGATGACCAGCGCCACCGAGCGATGGGCATCGACGTGGTCGGGTCCATTCTGGGCATCGTCCTCGACGACAAAAATGGCCGTTTCAGGCCAGAATTTCGATTTTGTAATCGCCTCGATCACGCGGCCCAACGCCAGGTCGTTGTCGGCCATGTAGACGGTCGGGGTCGGCTTGCCGACGTCGGAGCCCGAGTTGTGATCGCTCGGCAACCGCATCACGATGAACTGCGGGAGCTGGCCCTCGCGCTCGAACCGGCCCAATTCGGCGATAAAGCGATCCGCCCGCCGGATGTCCATGTAGTCCAAATCGAAGCTGCGAAACAACGGATCGAAGTGGCCTTCGAGGTTCTTGGACAAGGCGCGGCCCGGACCGTTGGGATCTTTGTGGTTTTCGATCCACTCGCCGAAACTGAAATAGCTGACCCCGGCCTCGGCGCAACGGTCCCAGATGTAGCCCTTGGCCGGTCGGGCGATGAGTTCGTTTTCGCCTTCGCTCGTGTAGCCGATTTTGCGCTTTTCGCTGTCGCGATAGTTGAGGGGCCAGACTTTTTCGACGTAGTCAGTGGCGTAGGCCCCCATCGACCATTCATGCCCGTCGGCCGAAACTTCGCCGTCGACGTAGAAGTTGTCCAGCAGCACGAACTGCCGCGCGAGCCGATGGTGGTTCGGCGTTACCTGCTCGGGAAACAAGCACAAGTTCGGGTCGCCGTTGCCCTCGGGCATGTCGCCGAACACCTGGTCGTAGGTGCGATTCTCCTTGATGATGTAAATGCAATACTTGATCGGGCTGGGGTCGCCCACTCGCCGGGGGATCGGGTTACCGGCCTCGGGCACTTCGGTGACGGCCAGGTCTTCGCGCAGCGGGCTGCAGCGGTAGGCGCGCTGCGAATATTTGGCCAACTGCTCGGGCGAAGGCAGCGGCATCGTGGTCAAACAGCCCTTGTAGAGCGCACCGATGTATTGATCGAGATTCAAATCGACCACGCGATTCGGATTCGGGCCGGCGGTGTTCGACTTGCTGATCAGTCCCTTGCCGTTGGCGACGAGCAACTGTTGGCGCTCGGGGAGATAGCGGACCGACGTCGGATACCAGCCGACAGGCACAAAGCCCAAGGGTTTTGCCTGGCCGCGTTCGGCCACGTTGATCACGGCCAGATTGTTGGCGTCGGCATTGGCCACCAGCAACAGCTTGCCCTCGGCCGCCAGGCACAGGCTGTTCGGCGTATTGCCCACCGGAGCGCGCGGGTACAACGCGCAATTGATCGTCTCGAGTTCCCGGCCCGAGGCGGCGTCGAGCACGCTCACCAAGGTCGAATTCGCGCAGGCCACGTACAACGTCGCCCCGTCGGCCGAAAGACACATCTCCGTGGGATGTTCCTTGGTGCGCCATTCGCCCGCCACGCGGCCCTGGTCGACATCGATCACCGCCAGCCGGCTCTGTGCCCACAGGCTGACCAGCACGCGTTTTCCGTCGGGTAGCGGCAGACAGGCGTAAGGGTACGATTCTTTCCCGGTGGCGACCGTGCGTTCGACCTTCGATTGAGCGAGGTCGCATACTGCCATGCCGTGTCCCCAGGTACCGGCGACGAACAGGCGTCGGCCGTCTGCCGAACAGGCCAGGCCCGCGGGAATCCACTTGTCATCAGCAATCTTGAGTTGCCGGTGGTCGCTGAGCTGGCCTTCGCGGCAAGCGAACGAATGGACAACCTCGTATTCTCCACCGCTGGCGAACAGCCGATTGCCGTCGGGCGAGATGCACAGCCCGTAGAACGCCTGATCGATCACGACCCGCGCGAGCACCTTCAGCGTGGTCGCGTCGAGCGTGACGATTTCATGATCGCCGAAGCCCGCATGCAGTACCGCGAACCATTTTTGTGACGGATGAATCGCGATGTTCACCGGGAAATCACCCAGGGGCACTTGCCTGCCCGCGGGCCGCAACGACCATTGATTGGGCAATAACACGGTGCCGTCGCGCTGCACGCCGGGCAGTTGCGGTAGCGGCTTGTCGGCGCCGTGCAAGGCAACCGGCACCAGCGCCCCGTACAGCAGCCCCAGCGCCAGACCGCGATACAATTTGAAGTGCCACGAACGCTTCATCGGTCGAGTCCCCGGAACTGATGCGCGGCAAATAGGGCCCACGGCGCCCGTCGCGAAAAATACCCGTCGCAGGGCGTCAAATGTCCCGCGATTATCCCTGGCTGCCGTTCATTCGTCGAGCAAATCCTCGCCGTAGCCGGGCGGAAATATTCGCTCTTCGTTAGCCACATCGGTCGGTTTCTCGTCCTCGCCGGGTGCGCGATGGGGGCGGGCATCGGCCGCGGGTGACGCGCCGCTCGATTCGCGCCCGTAGAACTCGCTCATCCAGTAGGCCACCTCGGCAGGCGTCAATCGCTGCGGAGGCGCCGCTGCGGCCGCACCCAGCGCTTGATGGCCGCGCGCCGCGCGGGCCCGCAGCGCGGCGACGAACCACACATCGCTGTCGACGGCCGTGGCGCCGCGGCGACGCGCGGCGCGCTGCAGGCGGTGATCGCTCGAAACGACCGTCAGCCGCCGCGGCGCAGAATCGCGGCGGATCAGTTCCTCGATGAGCCGGTCGGCGTCGCCGTCGGGCGCCGCGAATTTGACCGTGATGCCCGCGTGTTTCACTTCCCGGGCCAGACCGCGCGGGGCTTCGCGGGCATCGAACACCACGGTGGTTCGGGGCAGTTCTTGCGCGGGCAACGAATTGGCCAGGAAGTTCAACAGGGCCTGTCGCGACCGTTCGAGCGTCGCCGGCCCGAGCCCCTGCGGCAGAATTCCCGAGGCGTGCAGCAGGTTGTAGCCGTCGATCAGCAAGGCCACGGCGGCGGTTCTCCTCTGCGGTCCGAGCGCGCGCCGTGCCGCGGCCGGCCGTGTGAGCCTACAGCCGTTCGGCTTGATATTTGATACGGCCGGCGACGATGGTCGTTTCGGCCCGACCGCGCAGTTCCCAGCCGGCATAGGGCGTGTTCTTGCTGCGCGAGCGGAACTTGCGCGGATCGACGATCCATTCCGCCTGGGGATCGATGATCGTCACGTCCGCATCGGCACCGATTTGCAGGCTGCCCTTGGCGACGCCGAGCACCCTGGCGGGGTTGATCGTCAGCTTGGCGATGGCCGCGGGCCAGTCGAGATGGCCGGGCTCGACCAGGTAGGTCGCCACGAGCCCCAGGGCCGTTTCCAGGCCCACGATGCCGAACGGGGCCCGATCGAGCTCCTGCATCTTCTTTTCTTGCGCGTGCGGCGCGTGATCCGTCACGAGGCAATCGATCGTGCCGTCCTTGAGCCCCTCGATGCAGGCATCGACGTCGGCGCGAGTCCGCAACGGAGGGCTCATCTTGAAGTTCGAGTCGAACGAGCGCAGGGCCTGGTCGGTGAGCGTGAAGTGATGGGGACAGATTTCGGTCGTCACGCGGATGCCGCGGCGTTTGGCGCGGCGGACGATGTCGACCGCCCCGGCCGTCGAGATGTGCATGACGTGAATGCGCCCGCCCGTGGCTTCGGCCAGGGCGATGTCGCGGCTGACCATGACGTCTTCGGCCGCCGCCGGCATGCCGGCCAGCCCCAACATCAACGAAACCAGGCCCTCGTGCATCACGCCGCCGTGCGTCAACTCGCGCACTTCGGCGTGGTTCAAGATGGGCTTGTCGAACATTTGCGCGTATTCGAACGCCCGGCGCATCAATTCGGCGTCGTAGACCGGCGCGCCGTCGTCGCTGAAAGCGATGGCGCCCGCGCGGACGAGCTGCCCGATCTCGGCCAGCTCCTTGCCCTCGCGGTTCTTGCTCACGCACGCGACGATATAGACGTGACAGTTGTCGGCCCGCGCTGCCTGATGCTGCACGAACTCGACCGTGGCCTGGGTATCGATCGGCGGTTCGGTGTTGGGAATGCAGGCCACGGCCGTGAAGCCCCCCGCCACGGCGGCCGCGGTCCCGGTGGCGATCGTCTCGTCCTCTTCGCGGCCCGGCTCGCGCAAATGGACGTGCATGTCGATCAGCCCCGGCGCGACGATCTTGTCGGTCGCGTCGAGGATCACGTCCTGGCCGTTGGGCGAGACGTCGTAGCCGACGATTTTGCCTTCGGCCAAGAGCACATTCGTCACGCGATCGAGCCCTTGCGACGGATCGATGACGCGACCACCGCGGATCAGGATTTTGGGAGCAGGCTGCATGGCGGTCGTCGTACTAGGCTCCCTGGACCCCGGTGACAAGCCACAACACGGCCATCCGCACGGCCAGGCCATTGCGCACCTGGTCGAGAATCACCGAGTGCGGGCCATCGGCCACCTCGGGCGTGACTTCGACTCCCCGGTTGATCGGCCCCGGCGCGAGAATCACGATGTCCGGCTTGGCCCGGGCCAGGCGTTCCTTGGTCATCGCGTAGAGCAGCGCATATTCGCGCACGCTGGGGAACGGCCGCGTCACCTGGCGTTCGAACTGGATGCGCAGCAAGTTGACCACGTCACAGCGTTCGAGCACCTGGTCAAAATCGTGGCAGACCTCGACGCCGAGTTCTTCCCATTGTTTGGAGACCAGCGTGGCGGGGCCGCATAGAATCACGCGCGCCCCCAGTTTTTGCAGGCCCCAGATGTTCGAGCGGGCCGTGCGGCTGTGGGCAATGTCGCCGACCAGGGCCACGGTCAGGCCCTCGACGCGTCCCCGGGCCTCGCGAATGGTCAGGATGTCGAGCAGCCCCTGCGTGGGATGCTCGTGTGCACCGTCGCCGGCGTTGACCACGGCAGCGTGCAGCGAATGGGCCAGCAATTGCGGCGTGCCGGGGGTCGAATGACGCACGACGACGACGTCGGCGCCCATCGCCTCGATGTTCTTGGCCGTGTCGATGAAGCTCTCGCCCTTCGATAGGCTGCTGCCGCTGGTGGTGAAGTCGATCGTATAGGCACCCAGCCGCCGGGCCGCCAGCGAAAAGCTCGTGCGCGTCCGCGTCGAGTTTTCGAAAAACAGATTTGCGCAGGTCTTGCCCGCCAGTACCGGAGCCTGGGCCTGCTGATCGAGCACGGCCTCTTTCATCATCACGGCCGTGTCGAGAATCAAGCTGATCTCGGCAGCGGTGAGATGTTCCAAATCGAGCAGGTGACGCCGGGTCCAGGTTTCTGGAAATGTCCCCAGGTCGATCGAAGCCATGCTCATGATGTGCCCGATTCTGCGAACGACTGTTCGCCCCGGAACCGGCACCCTGGCCCTTCGTGGACCCGACCCAACAAGCCGCTGCCGGTGCCGCTTCGCGAGCGATTCTAACACCTCGACGAAGTGCTGCAAGTTGACGCGGTGACGGTCTGGTCCACGGGTCGCCGGCCGGCCTGCGACGCCGCGAGGAAGCGTCGATTTCGACATATAATCGGCCACATGGACGCGCGCGACATGCCCACGGTGCTGCTGCTTTCGGCCGACGCGGAGCTGGTCGCGCGATGGGAGGCGGCCGCCAGCGGCTGGCAGCTCGCGGTGCAACCGCAATTCGACATCGCGGGAACCGGTCAATCGGTCGACGTGGCGTTGATCGACGGCCGATCGATGCCCCCGTCGAGGCCCAAGGCAGAGACGTCCTGCTGGATCGGCTCCGGGCCTGCTCCCGAGGGCTTCGACTGTGCCCTACCGCCGGCGGCCGGCGTCGACGAGCTGACCAGAACCGTGCGGTTGTTGACAAGCCTCGCAATGCTCAGGCGCCAACTACGGCACGAACGCCGGCAGGCGGCTCAATGGCTGGCCGCCGCGCAGCGCGACCCGCTGACGGGCCTCGCGCACCGGGGGACCTGGAACGAACAACTCCCCCGGTGCTTGTGCGAGCATATCGGCAGCGGTTGCTGCGTCGCGCTCTTCGACCTCGACCTGTTCAAACAGGTGAACGACTCGCTCGGCCATCCCCGGGGCGACACCGTGTTGCAGGCGGCCGCCGGGGCGCTGGCCCAGGTACGGCCCAACGATCTGGTGGCGCGGCTCGGAGGCGACGAATTTGCCTTGGCGGCCCCCGGGGTCACGCAGCCGCAGGCCGGCGCCCTGGTTGAGCGACTGCGCAAAGCCATCGCTCAAGCGACCTCTGCGACGCTTGGCCGGGCGCTCACCTGCAGCGCCGGATACGTGTGGCTGCCGCCGGGCGAACCGGCCGAACCGGCCACGGCGATCGAACGGGCCGATCGCGCCTTGCGCCGCGCCAAACAAACGGGCCGCGATCGAACCTCAGCAGCCGAGGCCAGCGAACCGCCGACCGGTCAGTAGATCACCCGCCACCGCTGGTGAAAGAACCAGCTCATCGTCGCCAGCAGTCCCGCGTCGAGCGCCAACGAGAAGCCGATAAAGCCGGCATACAGCGGCCAATTCCCCGCGCGCTGTTGCGCCTGGGTTTTCATGCCTTGCTCCAACCAGACTTCGCTGGCCTCGAGCGGCACGGCAAACGCGGCGGCAAACGGGCTCATCACGCCCGACCATTCAACGGCATCCACCCACCCGGGCCGATCGACGAAAGCCGTCACCAGGCTGCGCAGCGCCATCGGCGCCGCGAACAATGCCAACAGCACTAGATAACACGTCATCAGGCTGACCGACGTCTTGCGGAACAGCACCGAACAAAACAAAGCGAGCGTGGCCGTCGTCAGGCAAGTCACGATGATGATGGCCAGGTAGCCGAGCAAGGCCCGCCAGTTGGCCCACAGTTCAGGCACCATGGCCGCGGCCAGCACCAAGGGCCAGACGACGAACGCCGTGAGCACGGTCGAGACGCGCAGGCCGGCCAGCAGCTTGCCGGCCAGGATCTTGGCGGGCGAGAGGATCGTCGTGAGCAGCAGTTCGAGGGTCTGGCGTTCGCGCTCACTGGTGATGGCGCCGGCCGCGAACACCGGCCCGACGAGCATATTGAACACGACGATGTAACTGGCATACCACGGCGCCAGGTACGGCGAGATGAACAAACACCAGCCCATCAGCGGGATCGCCAGGAACATGCCGATCTGGATGACCAGCCGCAACATCAACGTCCCCTGGGCGAACAACTCGCTGCGCATCTCCTTGTCGAGCATCGGATTGGCGTGATCGGCCAACAAGTCGGTGCGTTTGGGGGGCGCAAAGAGGTAATCGGGAAACCGGTCGCGATGGATCACCAGCCCCACGCTCTGTTCGCGCTCGGCCTCTTCGTCGATCACGTCGTGGCCTTCGCTGCCCACGTCGGGCGGATGCAGCAACCGCCGCGCCGTGAGCAGGAACAACACCGTACAGACGACACCGGCGAAGAAAGTCATCCACAGCCCCATGCCGAGGAGCTGACCGGCGGAGAGGCTCAGCTCTCTCAGGAACGCGAACCCCAACACCAGCGCGCCCAAGAGCGAGATCGGCAAGATCAGCAGATAGCTGACCACGAGTGAGGCCGCCGTGCGGCGAAAATAGCTGCTGGCCGCGAGGCTGATCATGCCAAACGTCGTAATCGAGAGAAACAAGACCAGGTAGGCCAGGGCCAACTCGTAGAGCGAGGTCCCGCCCAGCGGCAGGCAGAGCATCACGATCGGCAGCGAAGCAAAGATCAGAATCGCCACGTGCGCCAACGACGCGATGAGCTTGCCCAGCACGATAGCCGTCGGCCGCAGCGGGCTCGACAGCAGCATTTCATAGGTCTGTCGCTCTTTCTCGCCGGTCAGCGACCCGGCGGCAAAGTTCGGCGCGATCAGCGAAGCCAGCAAGTACTGCCCGGCGAAAAACGTGGCGATCAGGGCCTTGGCCGGCGCCGGATCGGTCACGTCGATCCGCCCGGTCGGCCAGGCCAGGTAGATGATCGCGCCCAACAATACGAGGTAGCCCAGCAACAGCAAGAACGCGCGGTTCGTGCGCAGATTGACCAACAGTTCGCGCTGCAACACGGGGTTTTCGCGAAAATACATCGAGACCACCTGCCCACAAGAGAAACGGGCGGCCGTGAGCCATCGGCTCAGGCGACAAGGCCCTTGGTGACCATCATGAACACGTCTTCGAGTGAAGGCTCCTTTTCGGCAAATGAGCGCAGCCGTACGCCCTCGGCCAGGAGCCGTTCGAGCAGTTCGGCCAGTTGCTGGTCGTCGGCCGCCAGCTCGACGGTGATTCGCTGATCGAGTTGCTCGACGTCGAGCGTCTCGGGCCGGCTGCGGATGACGGCCAGCGCCGTGTCGAGCCGCTCGAGCACGCGGATTTCGACGACCCGGTTCCGGCGGATCCGGCGATAGACGTCGTCCATCGGGCCGTGCAACAGCAGTTTGCCGCGCTCGACGATACCGATCGACGTGCAACAGTCGGCCAACTCGGTGAGGATGTGGCTCGATATCAAGATCGTCTTGCCCATCTGCCGCAGCTCTTTGAGCAAGGCCTTCACCTCGAGTCGGGCCCTTGGATCGAGCCCGCTGGTCGGCTCGTCGAGGATCAGCACTGGCGGGTCGTGCACGAGCGTCTTGGCCAGGCACAACCGCTGCTTCATTCCGCGCGACAGACCATTGACGAAATCGTCGCGTTTATAAGTCAGATCGAGCAACTCGAGGACGTCGGCGATCACTTTCTTGCGCCGGTCGCGGGGAATCTGGTAGGCGACGGCGAAGAAATCCAGGAACTCCCAAACTTTCATGCCGTCATAGACGCCGAAGTTGTCCGGCATGTACCCGACGCTGCGACGCACGTCGAGCGGTTGATGGGTGACGCTGAACCCGTTCACACGGGCATCGCCCTCGTCGGCCTTGAGCAAGGTGGCCAGAAAGCGAATGGTCGTGCTCTTGCCGGCGCCATTCGGGCCGATGAATCCGAACATCTGGCCGGCGCCGATTGTCAGGTGCAGTGAATCGACCGCCACCAGCGGGCCATAGGTCTTGCGAAACCCGGTGATCTCGATCATGGCTCTTTCTCTTCCTCGACGTCGGCTGCTTCCAAATGCGGGACATAAAGATCCCGGTCGAGGTCGTGTGCGTCGATCACTTGCGTCAAGGTTTGGACGTCGCGTTTCATCGGCGCGAACGGCGCATAGCGCAGATGAGCCACGACCACCGACAATCGCTCCTCTTGCTCGGCCCGAGGCTCGATGGTCATCCCCTCGGGCACGGCGCGCGCCAGCCCAATCAACCGCGCGGTAGTGCCCAGCGGGCTTACCGCCAGTTGCCGCAGCAGGTCGCTCAGCGCCCGGCCCGATGCCATCACCGGGCTGTGCGTGGCCAGCCAGCCGTCGAACTGCTCGATCGCTTGCGTCGCCGAGCCCGCTCGAGACTGCGGCACGGCCAATTTGCTGCCCGCGGGCAACTCGCCGATCCAGCAAACTTGCGTACCCACGACCAAGGCCGCCGCATCGAGGTCGAGTTGCGTCGCGTTGTTCACTTGCCAGCCGTCGGCGCTCTCCTCCAGGTGCAGCGCGCCGCCGGCGTCCCAGAACTGTTCGCTATGCAGCAAGCCCAGTGAGTTCGACGCCACGTAGAACCCTTCGAGTTCGGCTTCGGGCGAGCGCCGAATCCAGGCGGACGAATGCGCTCCGCGCGAAGGCGAGGCGGCGGACCGCGCCGAAAATGGCAACACCACCGCCGACCGATCGGCGAACTGTGCCGAATAGCGAGTGGCCAGCGAGGTGTAGAGCGCCGCAAACCGGGTCACATGGGCCCGCGGATGGTCGGGCTGCAGTTCGACGATGTCCAGCTCGGCCAGCGAACGCGCAAAACCGATGTTCAACTGTGCCAGACGCACGACTGCCGCGGCGGCAGCCAGCGTAATGATGGGTACCGCCAACCAGGCCCATTCGACGCGCCGCAATGCGCGGAACACGGCCCAATTCAGCGGGACCAGCACGATTGTATAGGCCGCGAGCGTGGCCAACACGAATCGAGCGCTGGGCAGATCCAAGCCCGAGGCCCGGAGCAGGACGTCGCGAGCCGCGACGGCAGCGGCACTATCGTCGCTCCACCCGCCGGGACTCTGCATCGCCGCGTGTTGCGGCAAGCCGGCCCCGACTTCGCTGAAGAATTGCAGATTCATCGAACCGATCGGGCCAAAGGCGTCGCGCGTGAGCAGGCGCACATTCGATGCCACGAGCGCGCTGCGCGGCCCGAGTCTCTGGGAGTGGATGCCCCATTCTTCGCGCCAAGCATCGTCGGGATACCAATTCGTAACCACCGCTTCTGATTCTTCGACATACTCGAACGAACGCGGCGGGCGACCCAAGACCGCGGCGCTCAGGAACTGGTCGAAGTCGGGCCACGCGGTAAGCGCCCGCTGGCCCAAGCTGAACGCGACGGCCACGACGCGTCCTCGCCCCGCTCGGCGGTCGACCACCAGCGGCGTGCCATCCACGGCGGCAAGCACTCGCGCACCCGGCCGTGGGGCGAACTGCTGAACCGGCCACGGGCCGTCTGCCTGCAGCGGCCGCGCCGGTGCGACCGTCCAAGTTTCGTTCAGTTGGGCGATCTGCTCGGGGCGCAGGTCCAGGGTTCCGGTCGAATCGACGGGCAGATACGCGTCGAGAAACGTGCCGCGAAGATTGTCGATCGTGCCCGGCCCGCAGGCGACGAGTTGGCCTCCCCAGTGCAGCCAGTCGATCAGCGCTTGCTGCTGTTCGAGCGACAAGGCCGCCGGGTCGCCGTCGTCCCAAAGCACCGCGGCCGTGTTCGTCCAGGCCAGCGCCGTCGAGGCCAGCGGCAAGGGACTTTTCATCGGCGGGGCGACGAACCGCAATTGATACGTCGCGGCACCGCTCACCTCGAGTTCCTCTTGCAGCGGCCGCAAGGTCGAGAGCCCGCGCAGATAGCGCAGCCGATC
Organism: Pirellulales bacterium; assembly: GCA_019694435.1. Lineage (NCBI taxonomy): Bacteria > Pseudomonadati > Planctomycetota > Planctomycetia > Pirellulales > Pirellulales bacterium. Next base: position 98,346 of record JAIBBZ010000016.1, on the reverse strand, counting down.
GGGATTGCGCGCCAGCACGACCAGGTAATACTGCCAATCGGGCATCCGCGCCAGCGGCTGGCTGGTGGACAAGGCCGCAAGACCGCTGGCCGCCGCATTGAGCCGCACCTGTAAATTCGAATGCATGCTAGGCGGTACGAACAGCAACAGCTCCAACTGCTTGAGCACGCCCTTGGGCATGAGTGCCGGCCGCGTCAGGCCGATGTCGACCGACACGCCGGGGAGCGGTACCGGCTCGACGACAAGTTCGCCCTGATAGTCGAAGTGGTTGGCGATCACCTCCTGCGTGGCGCTCGTCCAATGTCCCGCCTTGAGCGCCGGTTCGAACGTCTCGACCGAATTGGGCCGGGTCTGCAGGCGGCTGACCTCGAAATCTGGCTTGGCTGCTTCTTGCTTGGCCTTGTCGTCGACCGGCTTGTCGGCCACGGAACCACGATTCGGTACCCCGGGGCGAAAAGCGATCCAAGCCACCAGGCACGCGACCAACAGCAACAGCATGAGCATCGCCAACATCAAATTGATGCGGCGCGTGCGCCACGCGACAGATCGACCAGCGTCGCCGCCGTCGTCCGGGTCGAGTTCGGTCTCGACGTTGTTCAAGGCCTGCTGTTCCGATGAGAAACGATCGTCGCGCTGCCCCTTGAGTCTAGCGCCGCAGCGCGCGGCTGCCAATCGGCAGGCCGCGGCGCGAGAATTTACTCCTGCAGCAGCGTTTCCTGTGCACGGCGATAGTCGTCAGGCGTGTCGAGATCCCGCGGGGGGACCGTATCGACCAGCAGCACATCCGTGGTGTCGGCCGACTTGACCACCGTATCGAGCCCGGCTTCGGGAGGCAGCCTTCGTACGGCCTCGGCCAGCGACCAAGGCAGCAAGACCGGATGGCCGCGCCGCGCCCCGTACCGCGGCACAACGCACCGTGGCCGCCGTGGATCGTAGGCGGCTACCACCTGCCGAATCACGCGCGGATCGAGCGCCGGCAAATCGGCCGGCGACACCAGCCACGCGTCGCTCGGTCCCGGCTGCAGCAGTTCACATGCCCGGCCCAAACCTACCAGGAGCGAGGCCTTCATATCCTCGGGCCCCTCGGCCCAGACGACGTAGGCCCCGGCGCGCGTTGCCGCGGCGGCCAATTCGTCCGGTCCACCGTGTCGCAGCACGACCAGCACGTGGTCGATCGCCGCGTCGCGAAAATTGGCAATCGACTGTTCGAGCACCGTCCGCCCGGCCCAGGGCAATAACAACTTGGGCCGGCCCATGCGCTGGCTCAAACCGGCCGCGGGCATCACGGCACAGCATTGCGCCGGACGATTCACGACGCTTCGACCACCGGCACCGCCGGCATCCGGCCGGGCACGACGCCGCGATTGCGATGGGCGATCAGTTCGGCCACGATGCTCACGGCGATTTCCGGTACGGTCTGCGACCCGATGTCGATCCCCACCGGCGCGAAGACCCGCGCCAAGGCCTCGGCCGAGACGCCCTCGTTCAACAAGTCGTCGAAGATCAGCTTGATCTTGCGCCGGCTGCCGATCATCCCCACGTAGCGCGCCCCGCGCTCGGCCAGGTGATAGAGCGCTTCTTTGTCGTGGTTGTGGCCCCGCGTCACGATCAGGCAATACGTATCGGGCGTGATCTCGATTTCTTCCAACACGCGTTCGATCGGCCCGACCACGAGTCGCTCGGCCCGTGGAAACCGCTCCGCCGAAGCGAACTCGCCGCGATCGTCGACGGCCCAGACGTCGAAATCCACGTCGGCCGCCATGTTCGCCACGGCCTGGCCGACGTGCCCCGCGCCGACGATCACCAGCCGGCAACGCGAGAGGTTGGCCAGGTAGGCAATGCCCGCGGCGGCTTGCGGACGCGGCCGGTCGGCCAGGTCGGGCAGGTTTTCGCGGAGCACCTCGGGCACGGAATCGGGCGCGGCCTGTCCGCAGCAGGCCACGAGCTGCTGGGCCGCGTCGAACAGGTAGGCCGCGGGAATAGCCAGACCGCTTTTTTCCGCGTCGAACACCAGGGCCTCGACGCACCCCTGCCCGGCCGCGATCATCGCGTGCAGCCGCGTGTAATAGCTTCGCGCCGCTTCGTCGGCCAGGGGCTCGACCAACACCTTCATCCGCCCGCCGCAGATCAGCCCGTCGTCCCAGCCATAATCGCTGTCGAGCATGAAGGTGATCACCTCGGCCCGACCGCCGGCGAGGATGCCCAGGGCACGGCGTTTGACCTCGGCCTCGACGCAGCCTCCGCCAAGCGTGCCGGCCTGCGCGCCGTCGGGAAAGACGAGCATCATCGCGCCGGCCTTTTGCGGGGTCGAGCCGCGCGTTTCGACCAGGCGGCAACAGGCCAGCGGCCGCCCGGTCGCCAGGCGATCGACGAGGATTTCCAGCAGCTCTCGCATGGCCTTCAGACTACTCGGCCGATTCGAGCACTTGCAACCGGGTCGCCTTGACCAGCGATTTCACCTGGCCCCGATAATCGTTCATGTGGGGGGCCACCAGGTGCGCCTCGAGCGCCGCGATCGTGGCCCACTTTTCGACCACCATCACCACGTCGTCGCGCGGGGGCGGCGTGCCGGGAATGCTCGTGGCGATTTCGATGGCGGGACCGTACTCGATGCAGCCTTCTTCGGCCAGCACCGACGGCACCAGCCGGCGAAACTCGTCGAGAAACTGGGCACGGACGCCGGGATTCAGCTCGATCGTGGCTAAGACGTGGATCACAGGCAGCAGCCTCCCAATTGGTCGAATCCGCGGCGGCGTGCGCCGACGTAACGGCACCAGTCAACCGCGGCAAGTAATCTCGGCCCGCTACTCTAGCCGCGCGGCGCGCGTTCGTCAGCGGCCACGCGCGATTCGCGGGCAGGTTTCGTCCGGCAGCGCCCGGCGCCGATCACGCCTGCAGATGGGCCTCGCCTCGCACATATTGCGCCAGGCGACCCAGGTCTGGCGCGGTGCCGATGCCCGGTGCCGCAAGCGGCTCGATGGCCGGAGTGCCGTCGGCCAGCCGAGTCAATTCGACCGCCGGCCGGCCCAGATCGTCGGCGTAATAGGTCGACGACGCGAAAATGTCGGCCGGGTAGGTGCAGCCGTCGAGCATCGCCAGCGCCGCGCAGATCCGCACGCCGACGGCCGTCTCCAGCATCCCGCCGATCCAGCACGGCACTTCGCGCTCGCGGCACAGATCGTGAATCTGCCGCGCTACGGTCACCCCGCCCACGCGACCCGGTTTGATGTTCACATACCGGCAACTCCCCAAGTCGAGCGCCGTCTCGGCCCGAGCGAGCGACGTGATGCTCTCGTCGAGGCAGATCGGCGTGCGGAGAATCGACTGCAAGCGGGCATGGTCGACCAGATCGTCGGCCGCCAGCGGCTGCTCGATCATGGCCAGATGAAAATCGTCGAGCCGGCAGAACAGGTCCGAATGTTCGATCGTGTAGGCCGCGTTGCAATCGATGTGGATCGTCTGCGTGGGAAACTCCTGGCGCACGGCCCGCAACATCGTCAGGTCCCAGCCGGGGCGGAACTTGAGCTTGATCCGCGGAAAGCCCGCCGCGACCGCCCGGCCGACCGCGGCGAGCAGCTCGTCGATCGAGTCGAGCACTCCAAAATCGGCGCCCACGGCGGCCCGTTCGCGCGTCGCCCCGAGGTATTGATAGAGCGGCCGCCCGGCGCGCTCGGCGGCCAGGACCCACCAGGCCGTGTCGAGGGCCGCCTTGGCGAACGGGTTGCCTTTGAAATGCGCGAGCCGCTGCTGCAGCTCGTCGCCCGACTCAATCCACTGGCCGACGACGGCCGGCGCGAGCCAATCGCGCGCGCAGGCAAATACCCCGCCAGCCCACTCGGGGCTGTAGCAGGGCGCGGCCAAAGGGCACGACTCGCCCCAGCCCACGGCGCCGCCGCTGGTCATGCGCACCAGCACACTTTCGACCACCGCGTCTTCGCCGTAGGCCGTGCGCCACGGGCGCACAAGCGGCACGGCGACGTGATACAGATCGAGAGCGTCGATGCGCATGGAAACCACAAGCGGTCAAGAAGCACGGGCAGATGCCGCACCGCCGCGGCGCGATACGCCACGCGGCGTGCGGGCCCATTGTAGCCGCTCGGCCGACGATGGCAGCGTTGCCGTCGCTGACGCCGATGCCCCCATGAGCGGCGGCACACCGTGCACACCGCTCACGAGGGCCTTTTCGCTCGACATCACCGCCGGCAGTCGGCCGGCGTCGAAGCGTGCCGTTCTTGCGTCACGGCATCATGCCGGGCGTCGGACAGGCCGCGCAGGGCGGTTGCACCGCGGGCGCGGCACAACTCGATCCACAGCAGAACACGTCGCGGCAGCTATCCCACGCGCAACATCCGGTCAAACACACGCACAGCATCACCATCATCAGTAAGTGAATCGCGCGTGTCATGGCACACCTCCTGGTTCCTCCTGAACCGTCAGGCGCTTGCCTTTCAGGGCGGCAGCCGCAGGGGCCACCCAACCCTGTCTCCCCAGTACAGCGCATCGACGGGCACGCCCGGTGCCAAGCAGCGAATCGGCCCGAGACAAAACGTCGCGGGCGGCGGCATCGCGATCGATGCCTGCAAAGCCGCAATCACCCACTCCCACCCCCGCGTTTGAGGGCGTTACATTAAGAATTCGATGTATCAGCTTCCTGTCTTGAAAACCTTTGATAGCGCGCGACTTATGGGCAACGGTACCGATACCCGGGTGGTCATCCCGGAACAGTTGGAAAGTCTCCTCCGTGGCAGCGATTTCTCTTCCCCGATCCACGAATACGCGCGGCAGATCGGTGACATCCTCAGCGACAACAAGCTGCAGTTCTTTCCCGACTATACGGATCATGGCCTCAACCACATCAACCGCGTCTTGCAGACGCAGGTCAAACTGATCGAACAGCGGGTGTGGGACGACGACGTGCTCACCGCGGCGGATGCGGCCGTGATCGTCGGGGCGACCCTGCTGCACGATCTGGGCATGCACCTGACCAAGAAGGGCTTCCTGGAGCTGGTCTCCCAAGATTCCCCGTTCAAGCCGCTGCGCTGGTTCGACAGCGAGCAGGAAGGCCACGCCAAGGATCGGCCCTGGCCCGAGCTATGGGAAGATTATCAGCGCGAAGCCCGGCGATTCAGCGAGGTGAAGCTGGCGAACATCATCGGGACAGCCCAGGTCGAATCGGGCTGGCGGTTTGAAACTCTTGCTCCAGCCGGCAACTGGGACGACAACCACAAACTCATCGTCGGCGAGTTCATCCGCCGGCATCATGCACGGATGGCGCACGAGTTTGCCCTCTACGGATTCCCGGGCGCAGAAGCCGAGGTGCCGGGGCTGGCAGGGAGAATCGCCCTGGGCGAATTGGCCGATCTCATCGGCCTGACGGCACGTTCGCACGGCATGTCGCTGCGCGTGTGCAAGGCGTATCTCGACAAGCACTATCGTGGCACTCCGCGCCCGCGCAGCACGGCTGTCCTGTTTCCAATGGCCTTGCTTCGAGTGGCCGACTACCTGCAGCTCGAACGCGACCGCGCACCCAACGTCTTGCTGCTGCTACGCGACCCTCAAAGCCCGATCAGTGTCCGGGAGTGGGCCAAACACGCCGCGGTATCATCGGTGCAGACAGGAGATGACCCCCGCGCCCTGATGGTCGAGGTTAATGCGGACATTCCGCTGGAAATCTACTTGCAACTCCGCGAGCTGTTCGACGACTTGCAGCGCGAGATCGATCATTCGACGGCCGTACTGAGCGAGGCTTATGGCGCGCGCTCCGATCTCAAACTCGACCGCTTAGCTCTGAAGATCCGCCGGGTCACGTCGAACTTGAACGACCCGGTGTACCGTAGCCACTTGCCGTATGTGCCCGAGCCGACGGGTTTCACGGCCGATCCGAACCTGCTGGCGCTGCTCGTCAAGCCGCTCTACGGCGACGAGCCCAGCGTCGGCATTCGGGAATTGATACAAAACGGCGTCGACGCCGTACTGGAGCTGCACGCCTGGTGCGAGAAGCACGGCGTCGCCTTCGAATCGCTCGCGCTCGCCGAGCAGGATTGCGATGTCCTGGTCGAATACATCGAGGAGACGGACGCGGAATTGACCGTCCGCGTCACCGACCGCGGCATCGGCATGACGGCCGACACGATTGCCAACTACTTCCTGAGGGCCGGGGCGTCGTTCCGCAACAGCGATGCGTGGGCCCGGGAATTCACCGACGAGCAAGGCCGCAGCAAGGTCACGCGTTCCGGCCGGTTCGGCATCGGCGCGTTTGCCACCTTCCTGCTAGGCGACACGTTCACGCTCCAGACCCGGCACGTGAACGACCCGGGCGGCGGGTTCCGCCTGACCGCAACCAAGTCGAGCCGGCTGATCGAGATCGAGCGATTGCCCATGAACGAGCAATGCCCCATCGGTACGGTGATCGCGGTCAAATCACCTGCCAGCGCCGTTGAGGATGCGATAAGCCGTGGAGTTAGTTCTCGCCGCAAAGCCGACTGGTATTGCTGGCAATGGCCGAGCGTGGTTCAGCGTGTGCACCACCTAGGAGGGGCGACAGAGACTCTTGATCAAGCAACACAAATGCCTGGCGAACAAATACCTGGCAAGAGCGACGAGTTACCGGCGGCATGGAACGAAGTCAAGCACCCCGATTACGACCGCATTGCTTGGACGTTTAGCCTAGACGCAATGTTGATCTGCAATGGGATGCACATTCGTCGCCCTGACGAAAACAGCAATCTACCTTGGTCCCGTGCGATCATAAGCGAGACACTTCACCTCAATCCCACGGACATCGCCGTCATCGATCGCCAGGCGAAACTGCCGCTCACCATCCCACGCTATGGCTTACAAGGACGCTTGCCCTTTGAGGCCGAACTTGCACGCGACTTGTGTTTTTCGCTGATCGCGTTCGCCTTGAAACACGGCCCGCGCAAACCGCCGCACTGCGCTGTCGGCGGCCCAAGGGTTCGAAAGCATCCACAATTCATCTCAACGGGTGGGTCCGGTACCAGCCCAGCGCCCTGGTGCTCGAGCAAGTCGGCATTCATCCCATGCGATCGATGGCTCATTCGCAATTGCGGCAATCATCGGGTGATTACGTATGGTTCACTGAGGACCGATTTTTACCGATCGGAAAGGACTCGATGGAAGCTTCTCCAAGGCAACCTGCTTGATTCTCCGGACCAGGAGAACAACTGGTTTGCTGCGCTCGACCTGGGCATGGTGGGCAGAGACATCACCAAAGACGCTGTCGGCTGGATGGAAAGTCCTGGTAGCTTCCTTGCAGGCAGCGCAACAGGAGTCCAAGGCATCGCGGTCGTCGCGAGCAACAACGCTTCCGTCAACCATTGGGACGTGCAGTCGCTAGACCTCGAGCTCGGGCCAGACGCGAAGTTACTCCGCGCCGTGACATGGAACATCGGGCATTTGTCAGAACCAATCGACTTGCGACCACTCATGACAGAAATGTATTCGCATTTTCGTGAACAGCTGACGGACTTCGGCAGATTTTTTAGAAGGGAAAAAGACTTTGGGCTCTATATCACGCAATGCGAGATCGATCACACGGTGGAGGAGCCGCGATCGCTGCTTGGCGAGGTATGGGAGGAGTCGCTCGGCCTAAGGCCGATTCCGTTCGACCCCGAAGCCAGGGCGGCGCTGGTTGAAATAGGCCGCCAGCACCCGGAGCTGCGCCGCCACATCGAGACGTGGGAGAAACTCGCCGCGGAGGGCTCCGAGTGGGTGCCGCGTGACGACGAAGACAACAAAGATGAAGCAGAGGAGCAACAGGAGTGAACGCAAGCTCGCGGTTGCGTCGAGCTACCCTGCCCGGGCTTCGGTGATCTCGATCGACCGGAGCAGCGCCTTGGCCTTGTTGAGCGTTTCCTGGTATTCGGCGGCCGGGTCGCTGTCGGCCACGATGCCGGCCGAGACCTGGACGTAGGCCGTGTGGTCCTGGATCACGAGCGTCCGCAGCGCGATGCACGTGTCCATGTTGCCGCAGAAGTCGAAATAGCCCACGGCCCCCGCATAGGGCCCGCGGCGATGCGGCTCGAGCTCGTCGATGATCTCCATGGCCCGCACCTTGGGAGCGCCCGACACGGTGCCGGCCGGCAGGCACGCGGCCAGGGCGTCGAAGGCCGACAGCTCGGGCCGCAGCCGGCCGTCGACGTTCGACGAGATGTGCATCACGTGGCTGTAGCGCTCGATGGTCATCACGTCGGACAGCCGCACGCTGCCGAACTGCGCCACGCGGCCGACGTCGTTGCGGCCCAGGTCGACGAGCATCACGTGCTCGGCCCGTTCCTTGGCATCGGCCAGCAGCTCGTCGGCCAGCCGCCGGTCTTCCTCCGGATCGGCGCCGCGCGGCCGCGTACCGGCCAGCGGGCGGACCGTGACCACGCCGTCCCACACGCGGACCATTACCTCCGGCGAGCTGCCCACCAGCGTCACCCCGGGCGTGCGCAGATAGAACATGAACGGGCTGGGGTTCACCACCCGCAGCGTGCGGTAGATCTCGAACGGCGGCGAATGGATTTCGAGCTTCAGCCGCTGGCCCAGCACGACCTGAAAGATGTCGCCGGCGCGGATGTACTCGACGCACTTGCGCACAGCCGCTTCGAAGCCCGCGCGGGTAAAGTTCGACTCGTAGGCGATCTGCGGCGCGCCGCTCACGGCGATGTCGGCCTCGACCAGCGGTGCGCCGGGCGAGTGCAGCCGGGCCACGAGCTCGTCGACCCGCCGGGCCGCGTCGTCGTAGGCTGCCCGCAGATCGCCGGCCGCGTCGAGCCGGGCCATGGCCACGACGATCAACGTCTTGTTGACGTTGTCGAAGATCACCATGTGGTCGTAAAAGGCAAAGGCCATGTCGGGCACGTGCCGATCGTCGGCCGGGGCGTGGGGCAGCCGCTCGACGTAACGCACGGTGTCGTAGCCGGCATAGCCGACGGCCCCGCTGACAAACGGGGGTAGCTCGGGCAGGTGGGCGGCCGGATAGGCCTCGACCTTGCGGCGCAGCTCGTCGAGCGGATTGTCGGCCGTGAACTCTTCGACGCGCCCGCCCTCGCGGACGACGACGCGGCGGTCGTAGGCCTCGATCTCGAGAAACGGCGCCGCGGTCAAAAAGCTGTACCGGCCCACGCGTTCGCCGCCGACGACGCTTTCGAACAGGCAGCCGCTCGAGGTTCCGTCGTCGAGCTTGGCAAACGCCGACACCGGCGTGAGCGTGTCGCTCAGTAGCCGGCGAAAGACAGGCACCAGCCGCGCGCCGCGGGCCAACTCGGTAAATCGGGCGAAATCAGGCTCGTGGACAGACATCAGGCACTCGTCGAGGACGCACGGACAACGGCAACGCGACCCAAGGTTGGCAGCTTAATCGGCCACCCCGCGCGGGGGCAAACCGCGATCCAGCGGCGGTGTTGGGGACACGCGTGGCCGGACGCAGGGTTCACGCGCCGGACCCCCGATTGCTCGCTGGCAGTCCCGCCCTGGCTGCGGCGAAGCTGCGTTGTCAGGACGAAGCGTACCGGTATGATTGGGGTAGGATTTGCGCGTTGTGTGGGTGCAAGATAGCTCCCCTTGCGCGTTCTCCCCACGGCATCGAGCGCGGCCTCGCTCCGGCCCTCGTGCCGACCACCCAACCCCCCTGCTGTGTTGCTATGCGCTGCCAGAAGTGCGAAAAACCGGCGACGTTCCACATCACCGAGCTGGCCGGAGGGAAGCCCCAAGAGCTGCACCTCTGCGAGGAGCACGCCAAGGAATACCTGCGCCAGCCCGATGCGGCCGAGGAGGCCTCGCCGAGCCTGGCCGGGATGCTGGCACAGCAGTTGGCGGTCGGCCAAACGGCCGCCGAACTGGCCCGGCTCGACCAGCAGGCGTGCCCGGTTTGCGGCATCACGTTTTTCGAATTCCGCAACCAGGGACGGCTCGGTTGCCCGCACGACTACGTCGGCTTCAAAAAAGAGCTGGGCCCGTTGATCCTCAACATTCACGGGGAGAGCGAGCATCGCGGCAAGCGTCCGCCGGGCGGCGGCGGCGGCACGGACGAGCTGACCAAGCTGATCCGCCTGCGCCGGGAGATGCGCGAAGCGATTACGGAAGAGAACTACGAGCGTGCCTCGGAACTGCGTGACGAAATCCGACAGATGGAGAAAACGACCCGCCGCGCCCCGTGATCGCCCGTTGCGCGCGATCGCCGGGCCCGCGAGTCCCTAGCGAGATCGACCAGCCGTGGACTTTGCAGAGATGGTAACCAGCAGCGGAGAGTGGCTCCGCGGCTCGGGCCCTGAATCCGACATCGTCATCAGCAGCCGCATCCGGCTGGCCCGCAATCTTGCGCACTTTCCGTTCATCAGCCGGGCCGACGCGAGCGATCGGGCCGAGATCGAAAAACAGCTCCGCGATGCCATCGGCGCCGCCGTCGAAAACCCGCTGGATTACGTCGACGTCAACAAGCTCGCGCCGATCGACCGCCAGTTCCTGGCCGAGCGGCAGTTGATCAGCCGCGAGCACGCAGAGTCGGAGGGGGCCCGCAGCGTCGTCATCGACCCCAGCGAGCAGATCAGCCTGATGATCAACGAAGAGGACCATCTGCGCATCCAGGTGATGCACAGCGGCCTCGACCTGCTGACGGCCTGGGAGCAGATCAACGCGCTCGACGACCGTCTGCAGCAATACGTCACCTTCGCCTTCCACGACAAGCTCGGTTTCCTGACCGCCTGCCCGACCAACGTCGGCACCGGGCTGCGCGTGAGCGTGATGCTGCATCTGCCGGCGCTGGTGCTCACCGAGCAGATCGAGCGGGTCTTTCGCTCGCTGCAAAAGATCAACCTCGCCGTGCGAGGCCTCTACGGCGAAGGCTCGCAGTTCATGGGCGACTTCTACCAGATCAGCAATCAGCTCACCCTGGGCCGCTCGGAACTGGATCTGGTCAAGCAGGTCGGCGACGTCGTGCCGCAAATCATCGACTACGAACGCAAGGCCCGCGAGGCGCTGGTGCGCCAGAGTAACGAGAGCCTGCACGACCGCGTCAGCCGGGCCTATGGCATCCTGCGGACCGCGCAAACCATCAGCTCGGAAGAGACGATGCACCTGTTATCGAGCGTACGGATGGGCGTCAATCTGGGGCTGATCCACGACCTGGAAATCCCCACCATCAACAAGCTCTTCATCCACACCCAGCCGGCGCATTTGCAGAAGCTGCGCGGCACCGAGCTCGACACGGCCGACCGCAACAAAGAGCGGGCGCGGTATCTCCGCGAGCATCTCGACGGCCAGGGGCGTCCCGAGCAGAACTGAGCACAACAGGCCGCAGAACTGGGCGCAGCAAGGCTCGATCTCGCCCGGAAGCTTCGCCCAGGGTCTTAATCCCGGGTCGCCGCACCGTCGCCGGGCAGCTTGCGTCGCAATTCTTCGATCACTTCGGTCGGCACGAAGGCCGCCAGCTCGCGATCGCTGGCCAACGACACGATCTGTTTGACGAGCGTGCTGGAGACGTGCGAGAACTCTTCGTCCGACATCAGGAACACCGTCTCGATGCCCGGGTCGAGATGCCGGTTGGCCATCATCATCGTGAACTCGGCCGCGATGTCGGTGAGCGGCCGCACACCGCGAATCATCACCCGTGCGTTGCACTCACGGACGAAATTCACAGCCAGCCCGCTGAACTGTTTGACCTCGACGTTAGGAATCCGCCGCGTCACCCGGCTCACGAGGCTCACGCGCTCTTCGAGCGTGAACAGCGGGTTCTTGCCCACGTGCACGCCAATGCCGACGATCAGCCGGTCGACGAGCTGCGCGCTGCGCTCGATGACGTTGACGTGCCCGAGCGTGATCGGGTCAAACGAGCCGGTATAGACGGCGATGCGATCGTGATGAGGCTTGGGCATGGGCGAACCGCAATAGCAGCGGAGCGGAAGGAGTTCGCGACCGGCTCCATCATCCCCGGCACTTCCGGGCAATGCAATTTTTCGCCCGGCCCACGACCGGGTCGAGAGCGACGCCCATCGGGCACCCGGCCGGTAAAAAACTCGCAATCGTCAAGGTCGGCCGATGGGCCGGGCCAGGGATCAGGACTCGTGGCGCGCCGACTCGACGACTTCGACGAGCCGGTCGAGATCGCTCTCGTCGACATAGGCGTGGGGGCTCGCGCGTAACCGTCCGTTGCGCACACTCAGGACGACGCCGGCCGCCAGGCCGCGCTGCCGCACGACTTGCGGCGGAACTTCGGGCACGCTGAACGCCACGATGCCCGAGCGGCGCGCGTCGCTGCGGTCGCTGTGGATCGTCGCCCCGATTTGGACGAGCGCCGCGCACAAGGCATCGGTCACGGCAATTACCCGCTCGGCGATCTGCTCGGTGCCGTGGGACAAGAGCAGCTCGAGGCTCGCCGCCAAGGCCAGATTGCCGCCCATGTTGGGCGAACCGCCTTCGTAACGCGCCGCCGTCGGCTTGAGTTGAAATTCGGTGCGGCCATAGTCGCCGGCCGAAACGACGCTGTTCCAGCCCACGCCCAAGGGCGCCAGCCGATCGAGATGCTCGCGGCGCAAATAGAACAACCCCGCACCCTCGGGTCCGAGGAGCCACTTGTGCCCGTCGGCCGCGAGAAAATCGACCGGCGTCTGCCGCACGTCGAGCGGGAACACGCCGAGGCCTTGAATCGCGTCGAGGAAGAACAGCGATCCGTTGTGATGCGCCAGCTCCACCAATGCAGCGACGTCGTTGCGCCAGCCCGAGGCGAAACCGACCCAACTGACCGCGACGATGCGCGTGCGGGCATCGCAGGCCTGGCGCAGGCGGTCGAGATCGACGCGGCCGTCGTCGGTCGGCACGAGGCGGGCTTCCACGCCGCGCCGCGCCAGATTCATCCAGGGAAACAGGTTCGAGGGAAACTCATCTGCCAAGGTGACGACATTGTCGCCCGCGCGCCAGGGAAAGCCCTCGGCGACGAGGCCGATCCCCTCGGTGGTGTTGTGCACGAGCGCGACTTCGTCTTCAAGGGCGCCGATCAACTGCGCGCCCAGGCGTCGCGCGTTCTGGGCCTGCTGGTTCCAGCGCAACCAGTTCAGATCGCCGTTTTCGGCCGCGTCGGTGGCCCAATCTTCGATGACGGCCAGCGCCGGCCCCGAGAGCGGCGCAACGGCCGCATGGTCGAAATAGGCCAGCCGCCGCGCGACCGGCATTTGCGATCGCAACCGCGACCAGGGATTCGCATCGGTGCTCGGCGTGCGTGACATGGCTACGTGGCCAGGCTCAGCCGGCCGTCCCTGGGCTCGGTTCGACGCCTTGGGACTTGTACTTCTCGAGTTCGGCCGCGCGCTCGGCGCGAATCCGATTCCGGGCGGCCGCACGATCCTGCCGATCGACGTCGTCCTGGGCCGCCTCGGCCGGAAACTTCGCCTTGTGGTCGGCGCGCAGCCAAATCTGCACCTCGGTGCCCGACCAGATCAAACCCTGCGGCCAGCGCCAGTATCCCTCTTTGTCGAGCCCTTCCTCGGTCAGCAGCGCCAACATCAAGTAGTCGGTGCCAAACCGCCCGTCGGGGAGTTGAAAGATAATCGCGTCGTCCAGAAACTCCTTCAACTTGCGCTGGGCGACTTCGTCGCTCAGCGCCGCCGGGTGCATGACAAATTTGGGCATCAGGCCGCGCATGCGCGTGGTCATGATGACCATGTCGGGCCGCAAAGTCTCCAGAGTCTCACGGACACTCTTGGTCTGAATGATCGAGTGATAGGTCCGAAACTTGACGCCGTACGTGGCGGCGTGAAACTCCTGCGGACTCATCACGGTCGTCTGCGCGCGTGGACCCAGGTGGTCGACGAGCCTGGCAATGGCCGCCTCGGCCGCCCGATTGCCCGCGGCCACGGCGCGCCAGTCGCGAAGCAGCAGAAAGTCACCCACGAGGTAGGCCGTGACGCTCACCGCCAACGCCAACACGATGGCCGGCTCGCGCACCAGCAGCGGCAACCTCCCCAGCCCGACGCCCGCCAACAGGAACATGGCCGGAGCGATGTACAAAAAATGATCGTCGCGCACGTTGGGGATCAACAGCCATTGGGCGACCATGACGAGCATCAGGTAGAGCCCCCAGAGCGAGGTCTCGCGCCGCAGATCGCGAAGCATGCCCCACACGGCCAGCGCGAAGACGCCGACCGTCACCCAGGCGGTGTAATGATCGAACGTGAGCTGCCCGTGCAGCCATTGGTAGAGCTCGTCGTTGATCTTGGTCGTGCTGCGCGAGATGTCGCCCGTCAACAGTGGAATCCGATTGCTGGACACGAACGTCACGGGCATCGGACCGTATTCACTGACGCTGGACCACGCCGGGTACAGATTGAGCGCCGCGAATAGGACGCCGAAGGCCGCCCCGCCGGCCACGAACGCCAGCGCCGGCCGAAAGAACAACTTCTTGCCTTCGCGCAGCAGCAGGAGCAATCCAAAGATCAACCAGAACACGACCGCGTTATAGTGCACCCACAGCAGGCTGGCGGCGAGAAACCCCAGCCCGGCCGCGTAGCGCGGCGACATCGTGCCTTCGCACCGGATCAGCAGCCACAGCCAGACCATCACGCCCAGCGTGAACAGCATCTCGGGCCGCACGACGTGCGTCTGGTTCAGAAACAGCGGACTGACCGACATCAGCACGACCATGGCCAGTGCCAGCCAATCATTCATCAGCCGCCGGGCCAGGACATGGGTCAGCACCAGCACGGCCAGGGCATACAGCACCAGCAACGATCGCGCCGCGACAACGTTGAAACCGAACACAGCGAAAACGAGCGAGAACGGCGTCAAGAAGCCGCGGAGGTTGTAGGGGCTGATCCGCTCCTTGGGCGGAAACCCTTCGAAGAAATCGCTCTGCAGGGTCCACGGCCGTTCGGCATAGCTGTAGTACGTGCCTTCGTCGCCCCCCGGCCAGGAATAGGCGGGAAAGAACGTGCACAGCCAAATGCCGACACCCGCATACACTGCGAGGTACAGCACAAAGATACGACCCGGTACGGATTGATGCTGCATGCGACCAACGCAGGAACGGAGGACCCCCCAAAGCACGAGCTGCCGCGCACAGTCGGTCAACGGGGCATCACCCCTTCGACCGCCGGGCGGTAACCCGCCGCGCACAGTTCCTCAAGCTATCCCCGCGGGCCGCAAGCCACAAGTCTGCCGCACACGCTGCTAGCGCCGCGCCGTCGCGGCATCAACCTGCGTCGCCGCCGGTTCGCCCAGCAATCGCACGTTCGCAAGCTCGACTTCGAACACGTGGCGCTGGCCGTCTTTCGACAGCACTCCGACCAGCCTTTGTGGCAAGTCGAACCCCGCGACACGCTGCCAGGTGTGATAGATCGTTTCCACGCTGCGCAGCCGGCCGGCTTCCGTGTCCCAATAGCTGACCGTAAACGCCTCCGGCAAGTACAGCTTCTCGGCGTTGCGGGTCACGCTGAGCACGCTGATCGTGAATCGCGTCTTGCCCATGGTGCGATTGACTTCGGCGACCACGTCGTCCAAGACCCGATACGCGCTATCGAGGTCGCCGCCCTTGAGCTTGATCAATCGTCCCAGCGGATGGCGGCCCTCTTCGGCCACGTACTCGGCCTCTTCCGGCAGCACCCCGTCGGGCATTCGGTGCTGCACCAGAATGCGGAGCTGCGTCTTCGTCCAGCCCACGCCCAGCGAATCGCTCCCTTCGAGGTCGAAACGGCCGTCGCCGTGCATCGTCAAACGCGCGGTCTCGCTGTGGTCGTTGGCCCGAATGGTCAAGTCGGCCGAAAAGCCGGGGAAGTCTTTCCAGACGGCCCGCGCGGCCCGGGCCCGCGCGAGCAATTCCGTGGCGGTCAGCTCGCCGGCAGCGGTGTCCGTCGCGGCGACGGCGACCGTCACGGCAGCAACCTGGAACGTGAGCGTCGCATAGCGGCGCTGCGCGCTGTACGGCTTGTCCTGGTAGGTTCCCGCCATCGGCGTGCTGGTCTGGGCGCGCACCGCATAGGCACCCGCGGTCGCAGGCAGGCGGATTTCGCCCGCGGCGTCGGTCGTCAGCGGTTGCACGGCGCCGTCGGGCCCGGTCACGATGACTTCGGCGGCGGCGAGCGGCTGGCCATCGCTCACGGTTCGCAACACCAGGTCGCCCGCGTCGATGCCGCCGACGATGTCGAGCGGGGCCTCGACGCTCGGCAGTTGCGTGCGCGATGCGGCGTCGAGCACACCGGCGTGCTTGGCGTAGTAGTCGAGTAACAACGCCTGGCCGCCGCGCTCAAAGACGCCGTATAAGCAGTGCGCCTGGTAGCAAACGTCCGGGCCGTAGGGCACGTCGGCGGTCCAACTCCCCTGCTCTCCGGCGAGTTGCTTTTGCAGCGCAATGGGTCGCCGGCCTTCGGGGCGGCATTCCCAGGCTTCGGTTTGCGCCACCTTGTCGAGCAGCGCCGCCGAACCCGGCTCGGGCGCCTCGGAGAAATACACCTGAATCTGGCCGCGACCGTCGGCCTGCACACCTTGCAGCCAGATAAAGTGTGCTCGAGCCGGCGCGACGGCCGACAACACGAGCAGCAACCAAGCCAAGGACAGGGATCGACGCCACATGACAAACCTCCTGGAGATTTACGGGGACACGTCGTCGTCTGACGACGTTTGGAGATCGAAATTCAATTCGTTCGACTGCTCGGCGACCGCGTCGACAAACAGCACCGAATGTTCGTTGTATTGCTCGGGGACGATTTCCGGCAGCGGCGCTTCTTCGCCATGCGCTTGATAGGCGCGGACGTCGGCGATCGGGTACGCAGTCGAGGACTGTTCAGCGCGAATCTGAACTTGCAGCCTCCCGACAACTGGCCCCTCGGCGGCGGCGAGTGCATAACGCCCGCCGACGATCTGCCCGCCGGCCTTGGGCCCTGCCGCCTCGCCGGCCGGAACGAACACGATCGAGCCGCGCGCCAGGGGCTGTCCGTCGAGCGTGACCCGGCCATGCACTTCGGCCCGGGCCACTGCCGCCTGTTCGCATCCGCCCGCTGCGCCGAGAATCAGCGTCAGCAACAGCAGCGCCATCCTGCAATCGCGATTGGAATACGACGCCAGCATGCTCATGGCATTGCTACGACCTCGGCGCCGGCGCGCGTCGCCTGGGCATCGAGCAGTCGGGCGTCGACCGTCGTGGCGATGAACCGCACCGACCCATCGACCATGGCAAAATTGCACCCGCCCGGATGATCGCTGCGAAAGGTCTCCCATTCGTACAGTCCGCTAGGCCCGGTCAGCACCCGGTCGCTGTTGTAGATGCCGACCGTCGAGGCCAGGCTGACGCCGGTGTAGGCGAGCGACCAGTGCGTGGTGCCCCATTTGATCCGGTCGGGTTTGCACCAATCGAGCCAGTTCCTCAGGCCGAAGTTGAGTTCGCCGATCATCAGCGTGTTCGAACTGCCGTCACCCGACCCGCCCGAAATCCAGGGGATCGTCGTCGGGCCGTAATACCAATCGACGATGGCGCCATCGTGCGGGCCGTAACGCACCTGCTTGGTGCCCGTGCTCACCGCATAGCTGCTTGGCGCGCCGATTTCTCCGCATTGCTCGTCGGGAAACGTTCGCGGCAGCGCCATGGCCGGACAGGTGAACACGGGAATCTGCTCGCGGATGATGTCCAGGTTGGGCGCTTCCATCGGATCCTTGTTGAAGTTCCACCGGGCGAAGCGGTTGCCTTGCTCCAGGTAGGGCAAGACCATCACGAACGCGCTGCCCAACGGCTTGGTGTCCGGATAGCGCGCCTGTCGAGCAGGCGGCAGCATCAGGAACGCGTCGTGATAGAGATGAAACGCCAGCGCGATCTGCTTGAGGTTATTGGCGCATTCGCCTCGTTGCGCGGCGCCGCGAGCCGCTTGTACGGCCGGCAGCAGAATCGAGATCAACAGGCCCACGATGGCAATGACGACGAGCAACTCAACCAGGGTGAAGGCCGCTCTGCGCCGCATGGTCCGACTCCTCGAACATCACGGGACGATGCCCCCCGAAGAACCAGGCTGCCGCCTCGCGGACGGCAACCTGGCTCCGGGTCGCCTCTGCTCCGTTCCGACCTACGCTTTGCGACCGCGCCGAGCGGTCACTTGCCGCCCCAGCGCCAGCGCCGCGCCAACCAGCGCGAGCACCATCGCCGAAGGCTCCGGCACAATCGTGTAATCGATCACCAAACGCGGCGCGACGCCGCCGGGCGCGTCGATCGTGTCCCAAACCGGGTAGCTCACCGGGCCCCCGAACGACGCTGCGTGCAACGATGTGACAGCCAAGCCCAGCACTCCACGGTCGAGCGACGCCCGCAGATACTCGAGGTAGAGCGCGTCGCTCAGGTTGAGCGCGAAAGTCATCTTCGTGCCGTCCGGCACCGCAGCGCCGGGCGACAACGCCGCAGTTCCCACGCCCAGCGGCACCGGGTCGAAGCCCGCGCCCACGCCGTTGGTGCCCAGGTTGTTCGAGACGTCGACCAGCGCTGCCCCGCCGGTGGAACCGAGCGGCAACGCGCTGCGCCGCAGCGGCGCCGGAGCGCCGGGTACGCCGGTGAACAGCGAGTTCACCGTCCAATGCGGCACGGTGTTGGCCGGGCCGCTCAGGCCCAGGTCGTCGTATCCATTGCGAAAGCCCAGGGCGTACACCTCGACCGGACGTCCGGCATCCCCGTCGACGCCGGCGCCGAAGGTGGTGTAGCTGTCGTAAGTCGGATCGTAGACAAACGTCGATCCGCCCTGGCCGTTGGGGTCCTGCACCGTCAACTCGAGCGTGATCGAGTTGATCAGATAGTTGGCCGCCCCAGCGCCGCTGGGCACGCCGCCCGCGGCCGTATCGAAGCCAAGCAGGAATTCGGCATCGCGCTCGTCAAAGCTGGGATCGCCGATCGCGCTGAACGTCGCCGCCGACGGCCGATTGCCGACCGGGGGGCCAAACGGGTACATCCAGCGATTCACCTTCGGAGCCGGCAGGCTGACGGTGGCCGCCGCGAGTTGCTGGACCGATCCATTCATAACCGAATACGCCGCCAGGGTGACGGCAAACAACAAGTTGCGCAATTTCATCGTTTGAGACCTTCTCAACAAAGCACCAGAGAACGGGATTCACGCGTCACGCCGCTGGAAAAGCGGCGCTGGCCTACGTCCCGCGGTGAAGCCTGCGACGAGCCGGACTCGGATCCTCAAAGGCCCTTCAAGGCCAAAACCAGGCAAGCCTTGGGCTTGCCTGCGGTAAGAAGTCAGGCTCGCGCAGCAGACCGCGGATGGATCGCGAACAAGAAACGCCAACGGCTCGCAGGACCTGGGAGGTGCCCCGGCCGACGGAAGGCCGGCCGGGAAACAAGCCGCGGAATGCGCCGTCGGCGGCGATCCAACGTCAATGCACGAGCTGCTCCTGCACCAGGACCACGAAGCATCCACTCGTCGCGCGGCATTTCGCATGAAATGCCCGACAACGAACCGCGGAGAGCGTGGCTGGCGAGGAATCCTGTGCAGGGCCTTGCTGGCGGCTCAGAAATTAATGAGATCGCGTCTCATTAACGCCTCGCACTTTATCATCGTCGATGGTGGTGTCAATCGTCTTTTTGCTTTTTTTCAGCAATCGTTGCCGAAACTCGACGAAGTCCGAACCCACGGCAAATAACACTTGACACTGAGTCTCAATTTCAATAGATTCAGACCGCCAGCCACATCCTGCCGATGCAGCCCGCCATGTCGCGAATCGTCGATTCCCTGCCCGGTTGTGTCGCCATGCCCGATCCCCATTCCGATCAGCCGCGGGCTGAAGCGGCAGAGACCGAAGCCGTGCCTGTACGGTCCGGGCTCCGCATTGTCACCTCGCAAGAGCTGCTCGAGGGCAAAAACGAACTGGTCATCAAGCACGGCGAGGAGATGTACCGACTGCGGCTGACTCGGAGCGGCAAGCTCATCTTGCACAAGTAAGCCGCTACAATCCGCAGGTTCGTCGATTCGCGAGGCCGAGGGCCACTTCAGGTGCCTGAGCCGGGCGAACTATACTGGTTCGAAGCGTCTCGCCCGGAACTTTGCGATTCAGGCCACTTCCTCCCTTCCGATGCAGCGAATTCTCACGATTGCTGGCCTGGTCGTTGCGGTCCTCTTGGCGCTGATCTTCGGCCTCGACCTGGCCCTGGGCATCCCCTTCAGCAAGGTGAGCATGCTCATGGACATCCTGTTCCTGGTCTGCGCCCTGATGCTGGGCTACATGAGCTGGATGACGCTCAGGCAAGTGCCCTAGGCCGGCAAGCGCCCTGGACCGATCTGGCTGCACAGGGCCCACAGGGCCTGCGCCGGCCCGACCCTGCGGCATCAACCGCGCTGCGAGGCCGCGGCCATCGCCGCACACAGGGCATCCATCGTCGCTTCCGCGGCCTCGGCCTCGACCGGGTAGCCCAACTCGCCGAGCGTCGCAGTGGTCAAAGGGCTGATGCTGGCCAATCGTGCTCGGCAGAGGCCCTCACCAAACATCTGCGCGAGCGAACGGGCAATGGCCGAGCTGGTCACGGTAACCCAATCGATGGCCCCGGCGGCAAGTTGGGCCGCGATTTCCGCGTCTGGAGCGACCACGTCGCGGCTCGTATAGGCGACGACCTGATCGACCTGGGCGCCGGCGGCCGCTAGCTGCTCGGCCAGCACTTCGCGTCCCCGGCTGGCGCGAATCAACAAGAACCGCCGACCCTGCGCCTGTTTGACGAACGTCTCGGCCAGCGCCTCGGCATGGAACTCTGCCGGCTGCACGTCGGCCAGCAGGCGATGACGCTCGAGTTCGGCCGCGGTGCCGGGCCCAATCACGGCAATCCGCGCGCGGCCCAGCGCGCGGCCGTCGCGCCCTGTTTGCCACAGTCGGTCCATCACGGCCGACACGCCATTGGCACTGGAAAACACGATCCAGTCGTAGCTATCCAGCGCGTGCAAGACGGCCTCGAACGGCGCGGGATCATCCGGAGGACCGATCTCAATCGCCGGCTGTAGCAGCACCTCGGCGCCCAGTTCGCTCAATTTGTCGGCCAGCGCCCCGGCTTGATGCGCGGGCCGTGTTACCAGGATGCGAGCCCCGAAAAGCGGCCGCGACTCGAACCAGGTGGGGTTTTCGCGCAAGGCAACAACCTCGCCGACGATCGCCACGACCGGCGGGCGGATTCGCGTTGCCCTCAGCAGCGCCGGCAATTCGGCAAGCGTCGTTTCCCAAACCTGCTGGCGCGGCCACGAACAGTAGCGCACGATCGCCACGGGCGTCTGGGGACTACGTCCTCCGGCAACCAATTCGCTGGCCCAGCGCGGGGCGCTCGTCACGCCCATGTAAAACACCAGCGTCCCCGGGAACTGCGCCAAGCGCGCGTAATCGAGCGAGGCACCTTCGGTGTCGGCCCCCTGCTGTCCGGTGACCAGCGCCACCGCCGATGCACAGTCGCGATGGGTCAGGGGTATACCCGCGTAGCTGCCGGCGGCCAGGGCCACCGTCACGCCGGGAACGATCGCATAGGAGATGCCCGCGGCGCGCAGGGCGTCGGCCTCTTCGGCAATGCGGGCAAAGACGCCCGGGTCGCCCCCCTTGAGACGCACGACGCGGCGCCCCAGCCGCGCGGCGGCGATCATGCGCTCGTGCACCTCGGCCTGCGACACGAGCCGCTCGCGGCCATGACGGCCCAGCGAGAAGAGCTCGGCGTCGCGACGGCTATGGCGCAGCAGCTCGGGGTTGACCAGCGCGTCGTAAATCACCAGGTCCGCGCGCGCCAGGCATTGCATCCCCGCCACGGTAATCAGTCCGGGATCGCCCGGCCCTGCCCCGACCAGGTCGACGTGTCCCCGTTCGCCGCGAGCAGGTGAATTCATGCGTGGTACGGCCGGCAAGGTTGTTCCCCGCGTCGGCAAGCTTGGTTTTGCCCGCGGCGATGGCGGTGGCCGGTGCTGTTTCGGTCTGGTAAATTAGAAGGCATTGGAAGCTGCCGGGACACGACCCGCGGGCCGATTCGCTCCGCAGCCGGGAAGAGCCACTTGCCGGGAAATTCTCCGGGCAGGAGTTCTGGCCGGGGCGGAAATTTGCCGCGCACCAGGCTGAACCGGAACAGGCCGATCTTTCCCTTGTGGCAGCTTCCCTGCGTCGGGCCCCGGACTGGTTGGTGGGACGGGTCTGCCGGCCTGCGCACGCGCCCCACGCATCCTGGTCTCAGCACGCAAAGTCTCAGCACGCAAAGCGCCGCTATGTCCGAAGCCGGAGATATGACGCCTGCAAAACGCCGTCGGCTGCAGCAGTGCTACGAGCACGGCAGCAAGAACGCCGCGTCGGGCCAATTCGACTACGCACACGACCTGTTTACCCAGGCCCTGATCGGCGATCCGGGCAACAAGCTGTACGCGGCCGCGCTGATCGGCAATCTGCAAAAAAAGTATAGCAACAACAAAAAAGGCAGCAAACTCGCGTCGATTCAAGGGGTCGGCTCGCGCGGCATGCTCAAAAAGGCCTCGATGTCGAAAGACTGGGCCGGCGTCTTCAAGACGGGCATCGACCTGCTGAAGCTCAATCCCTGGGACACCTCGACGCTGGTCGCCATGGCCGCGGCCTGCGAGCAGCTCGGTTACGAAGAAAACGAAGAACTGTACCTGCGCTGCGCGCTCGATCTGAACATCAAAGACCCCGAGATCAACCGCCTCGCCGGGCGGACGTTGGCCAGGCACAAGCAGTTCGACAGCGCGGTCGTCTGCTGGAGTCGCGTGCTCCAGTCACACCCCGACGACGAAGAAGCCAAGCGGGCCATCGCCGACTTGACGGTCGAGAAAACCATCCACGTCGGCGGGTATCAAGACGCCGAGAGCACGACCGACGTGATGGCCGACAAGATGGAGCAGGCCGAGCGCCAAGGAGGCGGTCCGCGCAAGCTCACCCCGGAAGAGCAGCTCGAGAAAGACATCGCCAAGAATCCGCAAGACGCGTCGCTCTACGTGAGCCTGGCCGACATGCACGCGTCGAAGGAGCGGTTTGCCGACGCGGTCAACGTGCTCGAGCGTGCCATCAAGGCCCTCGGCGAGCAGCTCGACATCCGCGAGCGCCTCGAAGATTTCCAACTGCGTGGACGGCGCGAGCAGGTCGCCGCCGCCGAACGCAAGTATCGTGAGCAGCCGAACGAAGACCTCAAGACCGATCTGGCCCGAGCCAAGACCGAACTCAACAGCCAGGAGCTCGAGGTCTATCGCAAACGGTGCGAGCGATATCCGACCAACCACGGACTCAAGTACGAGCTGGGTCTGCGGCAGATGCGGGCCGGGCAGCATGCCGAGGCCATCAAGGCCCTCCAGGATGCCCGCCAGGACCTCAAGCGCAAGGGGGCCGTCCTGCTGGCCCTGGGCGAGTGTTTCCAGACGATCAAGCAGTACAAGCTGGCTTTGAGCAGCTATCAGCAGGCCGTCCAGGAGACCAACGAACGCGATTTGGACCAGAAAAAGCTGGCCATGTACCGGGCCGGGCGGCTGGCCCTGGGGATGAGCGACCTCGATGTGGCCGAGAAACAGCTCACCGAGCTGGCCGGCTACGATTTTGCCTACCGCGACGTCCCGGCCCTCCTGGACAAGATCAGGGAATTACGCGATAAAGGCTGATTCCCACCACCGGGCCCCCTGACGATCCGTCCTGGGCCGCCCGGAATGAAGTGGGATTGTCCGCCGGTCCGTCACGCCGTCTTCCGTCTTGCCGAGCCCTACGATGCCGAATACTGAAAGTGCCAAGAAGCGTCTCCGCCAAAGCCTCGAACGTCGGGCCCGCAATCGCGCGGCGTCGTCTTCCATGAAGACCGCGATCAAACGCGTGCTGGTAGCGCTCAAGGCGCAGGATGTCCAGGCGGCCGAGACCCACTTCCGCGCGGCACAAAAGGTGATCGATCAGACGGCCGCCAAGGGCGTGATCCACCGCAACGCGGGCGCACGCTACAAGGCCAGGCTTTCGGCCCGAATCAAGGCGGCCAAGGGCGTGAAGGCCACGGCCTAACCGCACGGCGACAGTCCTGATCTTCCGAGCCGCTGATCTTGAGCGGCTCGTTGTTCGTCCGATTCACTGCCCGCTGGCCCGCTGCTCGCGCCGGGGGCCATTACCATGCGATCACCGCGGCGTCGAACACGGGCCCCTCGACGCACGTGCGACGGTAGTCCCAACCGCCGGCAGCGTCGCGCACCCGGGTCACACAGCTAAAGCAGATGCCCAGGCCGCAGGCCATGGGCGATTCGAGCGACACCAGACACGGCACGCCCCGCTGAACGCATAAGTGGGCCACGGCCTCCATCATCGGCTCTGGCCCGCAGCAAACCACGCGACAATCGTGGCCGTGCTCTTGCAGCACTTCGGCCAGCAGCTCGGGAACGAGGGCCTTGCGCCCGGCCGAGCCGTCGTCGGTGCCGATGCGCACGTCGATGCCGAGGGCCTCGAAATCTGCGACGCCGGCCAAGAGCGATTTGCGCCGCACGCCATAGCAGAACGTCACCCGGCGGCAGGCAGGTACCAGTCGCGGCGGCTGGCCGAACTGCTGCCGCCCCAGGTGCTCGCGGGCCAGAACCAGAAAAGGCGTCTGCCCGATCCCGCCGGCGGCGATGACCAGGTGTTCGGTCGCCTGCGGCGGAAATCCGTTGCCCAGGGGCCCCCAGACGTCGATCTGCTGGCCGGGCAAATACTGGGCGAGCCGCTGCGTGAATTTTCCACCGACCAGGTACACGACATCGATCCAGCCGGGCCTTCCCGCGACATCGGCCTGCAGGTCGTACAAGGCAAACGGCCGGCCCAGCAATGGGTCGTTGCACCCGGCGAGCCGGACCATCAAGAACTGGCCCGGCAGGATCTTTCCGGCGATCTCGGGGCACGCGAACCGAATCCGATACGTCGCTTCGGCGATGCGTACGTTGTCGATCACCTCGACGGTCGCCTGCACGGCCCCGTCGGGGTACCAGCACGCGCGGTGTTCGCCTTCGTCATGCGTCGTCGTTGCGGCGGTCATGGTCGTCCTTTGTTCGGCCGCGCCGACGGTTTGCGCGGACGGCGCGGCGGTCCGCTGGGGCCGGACTCCTGCCGCGGGCGCTGGCCGGCGTTGGGCTCTCGACGCGGGGGTCGCGCGGCAGAGCTGCGCTGGCCGGGACGCGCTGGCCGCTTCGCGCGCTGCGGAGGGCCGGGCGCAGGGGCCGCTTCTTGGCGGCGCTGCCGCTGCTTGCCTGCGGCGGCCCGCTTCAGCTCGCGCACCTCGTCGGGCGTGAGCCGGCGGAATTGTCCCGGCTTGAGGTTCCCCAGGCGCAGTCCGGCGATGGCGATACGCTTGATCTTGAGCGCCTTGTGACCCACGCGGGCCAGCACGCGGCGGATTTCTCGATTACGGCCTTCACGCAGGACCATGCGCACCAACGTGCTTTGCGGGCGCCGCGACTTGACCTCCAGGTGAGCAACCTTGGCGATGCCCTCGGCCAGGTGCACGCCGCGCAGCAGCCGGTCGATGGAGCCGGCATCGACCCGGCCCGCGATCAGCACCTCGTACGTCTTCTCGACGCCAAACCGCGGATGGGTGAGCTTCTGCGCCAGCTCGCCATCGTTCGTCAGCAGCATCAGCCCTTCGCTGGCCCGATCGAGCCGGCCAACGCTGAACACGCGTTCGACATGGTCGGGCAACAGGTCGATCACACGCGCGCGGCCGTCGGGGTCGTAGTTGGTCGATACCACGCCCTCGGGCTTGAATACGGCGTAATAGACCAGCTTGGGCGGCTTGAGCGTTGTGTCGTCGACGACGATTTTCTGGCCCGGCCAAACCACGCGGGTCCCCAGTTCGGTGACAACTTGTCCGTCGACGCTGACCCGGCCCGCGGTGATGATTTCTTCGCAATGCCGGCGGCTACCCACACCGGCCGAGGCGAGCACCTTTTGCAGCCGCTCGGGCTGCGGCGGCGCCGCTTCGGTTTCGATGGCCGGTGACTCGGGAGTGGATTGCGATGCGTGCGGACGATGGCGGCGATTCATGCGTGCCATCATAGCCCCCCGGCGGGGCACTCGGCAGGGGCATCGCGGCCTGCAACGAGCGGGAACATCGCCACGTCGGCGCCGGTGGAACGCGAGCGTCGTGTCCGTGCCGATCCAACCTTGCTCCGGTCGACTCCGCGGCGCGCTACCCGGTGGCCGTCTCGAGCACTTCGGGCGGCGTGAACCGGAAATTGCGGCTCTGGCTGAAGAACGCCAGCGGATTCTCGTACACCACCCGTCGAATCAAAGCCTCGCTGTGGCCCCGGTGACGCATGGCCATGATGAAATCGGGCACCGCGGTCGGCTTCGAGGGCCCCCAGTCGCCGGCCGAATTCACCAGCAGCCGCTCGGGTCCGTACAACTCGATAATGTCGCAGGCCCGCTCGGGCGTGCACTTGCTCACGGGGTACAACGTCATGCCGGCCCAATAGCCCTCGTCCAACACGGCGCGCACCGTGTGCTCTTCGACGTGATCGACCAGTACGCGTTGCGGATCGATGCGCCGGTCGCCGCCGAGCATATCGAGGATCATCCGGGTGCCCTTGTACTTGTCTTCCAAGTGGGGCGTATGAATCAGAATCTGCTCGTTCGTCTTGGCAGCCAGGTCCAGGTGTTCGAGAAACACCGTGGCTTCATTCTTGGTGTTCTTGTTGAGTCCGATCTCGCCAATTCCCAGCACGCCGGGCCGGTCGAGATATTCGGGGATCATCGCGATCACTTCGCGCGAGAGGCGAACGTTTTCCGCCTCCTTGGCGTTGATGCACAGCCAGGTGTAGTGCTGAATCCGTGACCAGCCTGCGCGCTTCGGCTCGAACTCGGTCAACTGCCGGAAATAGTCGCGAAACCCGTCGACGGTCCCCCGATCGAAGCCTGCCCAGAACGCCGGCTCGCTCACCGCGACGCAACCCATCCGGGCCAAGGTCTCGTAGTCGTCGGTGACGCGCGAGACCATATGAATATGAGGATCGATGTAGTACATGGTGCGTGATACTCGTGGTGACCGCGGTTATTGGCCGTTGACGGCCAGGCCAAACGTACGGCGCCAATGTTCGTCGTAGCCCAGGGAAAACAGCCGTTGGATCTGCTCGGCCCGATCCGGCTTGTCCGCGGCCAGAATCTCCAGGCCCGCGCGAATGCGTTGCCGGCGAGGATCGGCCTCAACCGTGCCCTCGGCCCGATCGAGGCGATCGAGCGTGGCACCGATTTCGAGCAACTTGGCCCGCACGGCCAGATACTCGCGGTCCAGAATCGTCACGGCATCGAGCCGACCCGACATGGTTGATAGCTCCCGTTACAACCGGATCGACCGTCGAGCCATGAGCGAGGCGGCACGTGCCGTGTCAAGGCGACGGTCGTAGCGAATGCGCAGCGTATGCACTCCAGTGTCGGCACGGTCGGAGCTTAAATCAAGCGCGGCCCTGCGGGATCCTGGGCGCGGCTCCCCGGGAAAAGCTATCGATAAACAGGATGCTGGCCCTTGTGCTCCTGCGCCGCCGTCGAGCGCTGCGCGCAGGCCACGCCGAAAACCACCCCGCCCGAGAAAGCGGCTCCCTTGAGCAACGGACTCGCCACGACCCTTGAGACGCTGACGAAGACGACCAACGCGGCCGCCGATGCCGTGTTGTTGCCGGCACTCAACGCGCGCGATCCGTTCATTCAAGAGGGAGCGCTGATCGGCCTGCTGGAACGCAAGAGCGTCGAAGGCGGCCGAGAAATTCTCCGCCGCTTGCCGCTGTTCACCAGCCGTTGGAAGCAATTGCTGTTCGAGCGCCGGTCACGGCTGTCGAAGACCCTGCGCGAGGCCATCCTCGGCACCGATCCCACGCTCATCCAAAACAGTTTTCCGGCCGTCGTCTGGTTCCGCGAATACGACCTGATTGCCGCGCTGCTGAACCTGATCGAGGACACCCACCATGTCCAGCGCGATCGCGCGGCGCGCACGATGCTCGAACTCGTCGACTTGCTCTACAACGAGCTGGCGGGCCCGCGCGATTATGCCGAGCGTCGCGACCCGCAATTGATGCGCAAGCACGTCGTCGCCACGCTCGAACATTCGGTCGCCCGGTTCTCGCAGCACAAATCGTCCGAGGTGCTCGAAGCGTTTGCCACGCTGGCCGAATCGGACAATGCCCTGCTCAAGCAGATCCTCACCGATCCGCTGCACAACACGTATGTCGCCCTGGTCGAGGTGCTGCATCACAGCTCGCGCCCCGGTGTGGCCCGGCTGTTGCTGAGCTATCTCGACGAGAACCGTCCACCGAGCGCGGCGCTGTCGCTGATCGGTCGCCGCGGCGACGTCAAGTTCGTGCGCCACCTGGCCCAACGCGTCGGCGACGAAGTCTCGCCGACCCATGTGCTGAATCTCAAGCGCATCGAAGCCTGGGCCTGGGCCGCACCCGAGGCCGGAGTTCTGGCCCAACTGGACGACGCGCCGCAAAGTGCCGCGGCGGCGATCGTCATGTGCTCGGGCTATGACCGCCGCAAGGCGTTGAAGACGATTCAATATCTGCTCCAACACGGCACGACGGGAGGGCGCCGTACCGCCGCCCGGCTGCTGGCCGAGTTCAATGGCGTCGAGGCCAATGCCCTGGCGCAGGTCGCCGTCGACGATCCAGACCCGATCGTCCAGGCCCATATCTTGCGACAGATTCGCGGCCGTGGAGTCCCGGGTGCCCTGCCCCGGCTGTTGGCCGCGGTCGATAGCGCCCACGAGGAAGTTCGCGCCGCGGCCCGCGAGTGCCTGGCCGAATTCAGCTTTAGCCGGTTCCTCGCGTCCTACTCGGGCCTCGACGATAACGTGCAGCGCAGCACCGGACGCCTCGTGCGCAAGATCGATCTGCAAGCGCTGCCCCAGTTGCGCACAGAACTCGAATCGTTGTCGCGCAATCGACGGCTGCGTGCCTTGGGCCTGGTGCCTTTGCTCGACGCGGCCGCCGACGTCGAAAGCCAGTTACTCGACCTGCTCGAAGACGAAGACCACGTGGTCCGCGAACAGGCCGTCCGTGCCCTGGCCAACTCGCCGACAGCCAGGGCCCAAGACGCCGTTCGCGGCGCCCTGAACGACCGCAGCCACCGCGTCCGCGAAGCCGTCAACGAGCTGCTCGGCATCGAAGCGTCGGGCTCAGCCTCGGCCGCCCAGCCAACCACGCCCGAACAACCCCCGCAGGAACACGACCATGATTGAGTTGCTGCGCGGGTCGGCGATCTTGGCCGCGGGCGGGAACTTCGACAAGTTCCAACAGATGGGAGCCGAGCTGCGGCGTCGGACGACCGAAGGCACCGGCGATGATCTGTTCTTGCTCGGGGTCGTGGCCCTGATCGTGCCACTGTTTGTTGTGGCGCTGTTCGCGCTGGTGCGCATGCAGGAACGTCGGGAAAGTCTGAACAGCCCCAAGGCGCTGTTTCGCGAGCTGTGCAAGGCGCATCAACTGACCGGTAGCCAGCGCAATCTGCTCAAGCATTTGGCGGCGGGCCACAATCTGACCGACCCAGCCCGGATCTTTCTCGAGCCAGAGCGGTTCGACCCCGGCCGGCTGTCCAGCGAGCTGCAGTCGCGGGCCGCCGACCTGGAATCGCTGCGCAAATTGCTCTTTGCGCGCGACCCGGCCGTCTCGCGCGACGCGTTGCCCGAGCCCAAGGCCATCGCCCCGCGAGCCATGTCGGCAGCAGTCCCTGCACGGGACAGGGCGCCGGCAATCGGCTTGCCCGTGGATGCCCCGGCCAGTCCGCTCGACGCTTCCGCCGCCGGCACTTTCTAACGCCCAAGTCGCGCTGCCTGCACCGGTAGCGGCACGGCCCCCCACGCGTTGGCGATCATCGCGTGAAAGGTTCCCCCGCCTGCGCCGCGGCGCGGGAAACCCTAGTAGGCGCGCGGGAGGATACGCCCTTGCACTCGGACCGGCAGGCCTTGAATGCGGAGGAATCCCTCGGCGTCGGTCTGGTCGTACGAGCCGCCACCCTCCATGCTCGCGATCCCCTCGTCGTAGAGGCTGTTGGGGCTGCGCCGCGAGACGACGTCGATATTGCCCTTGTAGAGCTTGAGCGTCACGGAGCCGTTGACCGGCTGCTGGGCCTGCCGCAAGAACGCCAGCAGTGCGTCGAATTTGGCCGTGTACCAGAAGCCGTAGTAGACCATTTCGGCAACTTCCGGCGCGAGCCGGTCGCGAAGATGCATCAGGTCGCGATCCATCGTCAATTGTTCGACGTAGCGATGCGCCGCGTACAAGATCGTGATGCCCGGCGCCTCGTAGACACCGCGGCTTTTCATCCCCACGAAGCGGTTTTCGACGACGTCGATCCGCCCGATGCCGTTGCGCCCGCCGATCGCGTTCAGCTCTTGAATGGCTGCAAAGGGCGACATCGACCGGCCATTGACTTTGACCGGCACGCCCGCGGCGAATTCGATCGTGACCTGTTCCGGTTGATCGGGCGCCTGCTGCGGCGAGACGGTCATGCCGAACTCGACCAACTCGACGCCGCAGACCTCCAGGTCCTCGAGCTTGCCGGCTTCGTAGCTGATGTGCAGGCAGTTTTCGTCCGAGCTGTAGGGCTTATCGACCGAAGCCTTGACCGGGATCTTCTTCTCCTGGCAGTAGGCGATCATTTCGCGCCGGCCGGGAAACTGCTGGCGAAACGCGGCCATGCGCCACGGGGCGATCAGACGCACGGACGGATCGAGCGCCTCGGCCGCCAATTGAAACCGGCACTGATCGTTCCCCTTGCCCGTTGCTCCGTGCGCGAAAGCATCGGCTTTCACCTCCCGGGCCACCTGCAGGCACGCTTTCGAAATGATCGGCCGGGCAATCGACGTGCCCAACAGGTACAGGCCCTCGTACTTTGCCTGCCACTGCATGACGGGCACGGCAAAATCGCGGCACAACTCTTCCTGCACGTCGACGATCCGTGCACTCGCCGCGCCGCAGGTCCGCGCCTTAGCCAGAATCGCGTCGCGATCCTCGCAGGGCTGGCCCAGGTCGACGTACACCGCATGCACCTCGTGCCCCTGGTCCTGCAGCCAACCAAGAATGACCGATGTGTCGAGCCCCCCGGAATATGCAAGCACGCAACGAGACATGGCAACGGCTACCTCAGGCGAAATGCATGGCGAAAGGGCGATTCTGACCCCTTGTCCGATGCGCGACAAGGGCGCCGGGTTCACGGCGATCCGGCCGCTTGAGCCGCGGGGCCATTCAACTGCTCCTGCGGGCTCTCGCGCAGCGGTTGGCCGGCCTCGAACCGCTGCAGATGCGCCAGTAGGCGCTCGAGCAGGGCCGCATTCTGAGCGGCGTGGGCCCGCTGCACGGCGCGCTGCGCCATGGCCACGGCCTTGTCCAGTTGACCCGCCTCGGCATAGGCCGCCGCCAGGGTGTCGAGAATCGCGGCCACTTGCCACCGCGACAAATTGGCTGCATCGCGGGCCAAGCGGACCGCTTCTCGGCCGTTTCGCAATTCGTCCTGCTCATCCGTCGCCAGGATCCGGGCCAGGCGATTGACGACGGCAATCCGATTGGCTTGCCACAGCGAGGTCGAACCGTCGGCCGCCTTGTCGAGTGCGCGGCGATAATGGGCGGCCGCCTCTTCCGTCCGGCCCAGGTAGTGCAATGCCAGGCCCGCCCCAGCGTGCGCCCATTGCAAGCGGTCGTTGGTGCGCAGCGCGGCCTCGAACAGCGCAAGGGCCTCGGCATGCTCCTGCCGGCCGTGCAAGATCTCGGCCAGGTCGGCGTTCGCGGCCGGATTGAGCGGATCGACGCGCAAAGCGGCGCGGAGCCAACGCTCGGATTCGGCCATCTTGCCGGCCTGGAAATAGACCGCGCCCAGGTTGGTCAGCGCCACGGCACTTCGCGGATTCACCGCGACGGCGTGTAGGTACAGCGCCTCGCTGTTGCGCCAATGTGCCGCCGCGTGCCAGCTCGCATAGCCCGAGAGCAGGACCAACGGAGCGATCACCATCCAAGCCGCTTGGCGAAACCGCGCGGCAAACGCCGCCACGACCAGGGCCAAGCCCAGCAGCGGAAAATAAGCGTAGCGATCCGCGACGGTCGAGACCCGTTGAAACTGAAACGGCACCAGCCCCAGCACCGGCAACAAGCTGCCGAGAAAGATCAACAATCCAGCCCGCGCAACGCCGCTTCGCACCAGCACGGCAAAGGCCGCGACCAGGGCGACCGCCCCGGCACCCACGAAGGCGACCCCAGCCTGCGCCAGTACGGTCGCGGGAGTACGGCCATAATCAATCGCCACGGGCAGCGGCCAGGCGAGCTTGCGCAGGTAAAACGCCAGCGCGTCACCGGCCACCACCAGGCGATCGGGCACCGCCACGTCGGGTACGTAATCCTCGCCGGTGGGCTGCACACCCCGCGTGAGCATCACCCAGGCCAAGGACAAGAGAAACCAGGGCAAAGTCGCATAAAACGTGTCGCGCCAAGGGCGGCGCAAGGCCAAGGCGTCGACCGCCACCACGGCAAGGGGCAAGGTCACCGCCGATGGTTTCGACAACAAGGCCAGGACAAAGCACAAGTAGGCCGCGCCGTAGGGCCCGATGAAACTGCGCCGCCAAGTCGCCTGCCCATCGGCCGGCGACCTTGAGCCCTCACCGGGCTGCGCCGAGATCTCGCCTGCGTGCGAGCGCGCGTCGCCTGCCCGAGACCGGGGCAATGCGACTGGCGGGGCTTGCGTAATCAGGCATAGCGCCGCGAGCGAGAAGCCCGTTGCCAGCACCCCTTTCAGCTCAGTTACCCAGCACACCGACTCCACCTGCAACGGATGCAAGACAAACAGCAGCGCCGCGAGCAGCGCCGCAGAAGGCGAACCCGTCAGCCGCCGAGCCAATATGAACAGCAGCGATCCACACGCGATGTGGCCAAGCAGATTGGCCCCGTGAAACAGCAGCGGATCAAACGGTGGTCGGCTCGGTGGCATGGTGAGCTGCCCGAGCCAGACGAGCAGCCCCCAGGTGCCATACGTCACCGGGATATACAACCCGGCATAGTCCTTGACCAGCAAGCTCGCCAAGCTGCGCGCCGTCAACGGCAGGAAATTCGGATTGTTCGTCACGTTGACGGGATCGTCCCACGAGACGAACTCGAACGAGAGCACCTGGCCAAACACAACCGCGGCGGCGAGTCCGACGATTGCCAACCAAGCGATCAACGGGACGGGGCGAGGCATATTGCGCAGCACATTACCCTGGATAGCCTATTGAGACATGGACCAGAATACGAAAAAAGGGCCGGCGCCCCGGAAGAGGCGCCGACCCTTTAGGTTTTGCGTCTGACTTACGTCAGTCGATCAACTACTTCTTGATCCGACGATACATCGGGACCAGAGCAGCCAAGGCGACGCCCAAGAGGACGACCGTCGAGGGTTCCGGTACGCAGATGTAAGTGCCGGTCGCTTGGACGAGACCCTGGAGGGTCGCGTTGATGCCGAGATCCGTGTCAATCGCGGTGAACACCGACAACGGAGCCGACAACAGCACGCCGTAGGTGGTCGAACCACCGCTGGCGCCCAGGAACGTCTGCTGCAACGAACCAATCTGGCCCAGCGAGGGCAGGTCGGCGACGACCGGATCGGTGTTGAAGTCAAGCGTACCCGAGCCAAGCAGCAGGGCGATCGCACCCGAGCCGGCGTAGGTCAAAATACCTTGGTTGATCGCGGCGCTGGTGACGTTGCCACCGTTGGGGTCGCCCGGATCAAACGAGTAGTTCCACGTGCCGCCCAGATAGTTGAGCGGAATGCTGCCCGTGCTGCTCAAGCCGCCGATCTTCACACCGATGAAACCGGTGCGGATCACGCCGAGAGCGCCGAGGTTCAGCAGCAACGTCTGGTCGGAGAGGTTGAACAGACCGCCATCGAAGGTCATCGACGTGGCGATCGGGTCGCAGTCGTCGAGCGTGATGTTCTGCGAGCCGGTCGGATTGAAACCGACCGTCGCGGTGATCGCGCCGAGGGCGTCGATCGTCAACAGAATGTTCGAGCCCGTCAGGGTCAGGTTGACCGGGGTGGGAGCAGCAAACGACTTCGTCGTCGCAAAACCCAACACCGCTAGAGCGACAGACAGAATGGCGAACTTCTTCATTGGCAGCACTCCAAAACTAGGAAACAGACGCTGTGTTTTATCCGACGCCACCGGTGCGGCGTCACTATCGCTACTGGCCTTAGAGTCGCGAGCACGAATGCGATCAGCGACTCCCCCACAAGCCGCGCTTAGCCCGAAGACGCGATCCGCCCCGTCGGGCAGATAGGGCACAAGATATACGGGCCCAAATCGCTTGTCAAAAGAAAAAATCCGGATTTCCAAATTTTGTCGGATTTCTCGCCTTGAGCAGGCTGTCAACTAGAAAAGGCGACAGGATTAATTTCACAAACCATTGCCGAAAAACAACTTAAGACAATTCGACCAAAACTACTTCTAGTGAGGGGCGTTCAAAGTCGCGCGCGCTAGCCGATTAGAAGGCCTGCTCCCAGAATGCGCGCCGACGGGCGGCCATCTGGCTCTTGCGGGCAATCCGCGGCGACTTCTTTCGCAACCAAGCCAAAAACCGCGGGAGCACGGCGGCAACCCTTTTCTTGATATTTTTGCCAATAAAGTCGGAGCCGTCACCGCGCATGCGCATTCAGGAGCCAGCCCCCACGGCACCGGCAATCTGCAGATCGCACAGGTCGTCAACTGCGCCATCGCCAGAGAAAAGGGCGGAAGACCGACGACCCGGAATTGCAAGCGGCGCCGTCCGGGCAAGCAGCCATCACACGGTTCTGTCGCCGGCCCAGGTCCCAGCGAAGAATTCTTGCGGGAAATCAAAAAAAGCCGAGGCCGCACGCTTTCGTGTCGGCCTCGGCTTTGAGGACCAATCAGTCGAACCCCAACTCCTCGGGGCTCAGGGCCGCGTTACTTCTTCCGCAGACGACGAACCAGCGGAAGCATGCCGATGCTCGCGATGCCCAGGAGCACGATGCTCGACGGCTCGGGAATCGGTACGCAGACCGTGTAGAGATACGAGCCACTCGCGACGATCTGCCCTTGCAGGATCGCGAGGACGTCGATCGGGTCGGTCAAAATGTTCTGGCTGACCGAGAGCGGAGCCGAAAGGAGCACATCCACGTTGTAGGTCGAGCAGATCATCGACCCCATCGTGCTCGCGCCCAAGAACGTCTCTGACTGATTCAGCGTGGCGACGTCGCCGAGCTCCGGCAGATCGAAGCCAACAGGATCGGTCGCGAAATCGAGCGTGCCCGAGCCCAGCAGCAGGGCGACGGCGCCGCTACCGCTGTAGGTCAGCACACCGTTGTTGATCGACGTCGAGGTGACGTTGCCACCGAACGGATCGCCCGGGTCGAAATTGTACGTGGCAAAGCCGCCGATATAGTTCAGCGGCAGGTTGCCCGTGCTGGTCAAACCGGTGAGCTTCGCATTCTGGAAACCGGCGAGCACGGTACCGAGCGGACCCAAATTCAGGTTCAGGCTCGCATCGGAGATGTTGATCAGGCCGCCGTCCAGCGAAATGGTGTCCGCCAGGTCAGGCACGGTGATGTTGCCGACGGCAACGCGCATATCGCCGTTGTCAATCGTCACATTCTGGTTCCCCGACAGAACGGTCGTGGTCGAGGCAGTGATGCCACCGAGGGCATTCACCGTCAAGCTCAAGATCGAGCTAGGCTGAAGAGTCAGCGACACGGATACGGGTGCCGCATGGGCACTGGATGCGCAAAGTCCCGCCAAGGCGGCTAAGGCAACACACGAGATGGTCTTCTTCATTAGCGTCTCTCCGATTGGTCCTGAGAATCCGTCGTCTTCAGTTTTTGTGCGGCCGAACCAGCTCGAGCTCCGCCGCCCGTCGTCGTTGTGAGCCCACGCATTCAATGGCCCGTTGCCTACTAGAGGCCTGAGCCAATGCAACACGCGCATTGCGCCCGCTTTCGGGCGTATGGTCCATAGATTACGAGGCGCGGTGATGCGTGTCAAACAAAAAGTTGGCGATTTTCGGTTTTTGATGAGTTTTTCGGATCAACGGCTTGTGACAGTACTTGAAAAGACGTAAGTGCTTGTCAAAACATGAGTTACGAAGAACCGACCACCGGCCAACTCCGCCGTGTCCTCCAGGGGGTTGATCAAACGGGCCCCCTACCGATTTGTGATTGCGTTTCGAATCGGGCTACGATGCACACCGTTGCCCCAAGAGTGCTCTACACCCGTCTCGGACCGCTCGGTCCTCGCCGATCCCGCACCCTATGACGACCGATCCTGCCGTTAGTGCGCCGCCCCCCCGCGCCGGGATACGCGCCGCCGTCTGCATCGCTCTCGCGGCGGCCTGCCTGTTGCTCTATTCGCGGACGCTTCGCTACGACTTCGTCAACTTTGACGATTTCGAATACGTAGCCAACAACCCGCACATCAATACGGGTTTACGGCCCGAGAACCTGGTCTGGGTGTGGACCGCGTCGGTGGGCGCCAACTGGCACCCGTTGACGGTGATTACCCACATGATCGATTCGCAAATCTACGGTCAACGTTGGGTGGGTGGCCATCATCTGACCAACATCGCTTTGCACGCCGCCAACGCGGTGCTGCTGTTATTGGCGCTGGCGGCCATGACGGGGAGATTCTGGCCCTCGGCCCTGGTTGCTGCCCTGTTTGCCCTGCATCCCTTGCGCGTCGAGAGCGTGGCCTGGCTCTCCGAGCGCAAAGACGTGCTCTGCGGCTGCTTCTGGCTGGCGTCGCTCTGGGCCTATGCCGTGTATGTCCGCGCTCCCTCGCGCGGCGGCTACCTGACGATCACCGTGCTGCTCGCGCTCGGATTGATGAGCAAGCCGATGATCGTCACGGCGCCGGCATTGATGCTGGTGCTGGACTATTGGCCGCTGGCCCGATTCGGCGCGGCCGACAAGTCCCTTCGGGAAAACCTGCGGCAGTTCGGCGCACTCGTGGTCGAAAAGCTTCCCTGGTTCGCGCTGATCGCGGTCAGCAGCGGGATTACGTTCGTCGTGCAGTCGCAGGGGGCCGTGCAATCGCTCAAGGCGGTCCCGCCGATGACGCGGGTGTTCAACGCGATCGTGGCCTACGGCGAATATGTCGTGCAATTCGTCTGGCCGACGAACATGGCCGTGTTTTATCCCCATCTGTCGTACCGGATGACCTGGTTCATGATCGGCCGCGCCATCCTGGCGTTGGTGGTCGTCACTCTCGTCGCCTGGACGTTGCGCAAGAACCTCCCGTGGCTCCTTTCCGGCTGGCTCTGGTACCTGGGCACCTTGGTGCCGGCCGTGGGCATCGTCCAGGTCGGCGGTCAGTCTCGCGCCGACCGATACACCTATATTCCGATGATCGGCATCACGATCATGACCGTCTGGACCGTACTCTGGTGGGCCCAATCGAACCGAGCCCGACAGCGCCTGTTAGTCGCGGCATCGATCATCTGGCTGGCTGCGCTGGCGGCCGTCACGTGGGTCCAGGTCGGTTACTGGCGCAACACCAAGACACTGTTCCAGCACGCCGCGGAGGTGGTCCCGCGCAACTTTCTCGCGCACCGCGGCGTGGGCAACGCCTTGGCCCGCGAGGGCAATCATGAGGAGGCCATCGAGCATTTCGAGCTGGCGCTGAGCTACGAGCCGGGCGACTGGCCCTCGGCGTGCAACCGGGGGTGGGCGTTGTACTGCCTGGGCCGCTACGACGAGGCCGAGACTTCGATGCGCAAGGGCATCAAGCAGTCGATCCACCCGGAAGACTATTTCAAGCTCGGCCTGATCGAACTGAAACGCAGCCGCCCCCAGGCGGCCGTCAAGGCCTTCCGCACGGCGATCGACAAGCGTCGGCAGCGCGGCGAAGATTGGCCCGACGCATTCCCTTACCTGGTGCAGGCCATGTGCTGGGCGGGCGACACCGCCGCGGCCAAGGACGTGCTCGTCGAGCGCGTGCGCAAATACCCCAAGGACGCCCTCATGCTCACCGAGCTGGCCTGGCTGCTCGGCACCACGCAGGACATCCAGATCTATGACCCGCGCCAGGCGGTCGAAATCGCTCGCCAGGCTTGCAGCCTGACGTTTCAGCACGAAGTACGTTCGCTCGATGCCCTGGCCGCGGCGCTGTCGGGCATCCACAAGTACTCCGAGGCGGTTGAAAAGGTCGAAAAGGCAATCGAGTACAACGGCATCGCCCTGGGCGAACTCGACAAGAAGTCGCATACCTATTACGACCGCGAATGGCTCGATCCGGCGTTCGACATCCGCCCCGACGTTCGCCTGCTGACCGAGCGGATGCGCGAGCGCCGTGAGCTGTATCTCGACCTGAAGTCGTATCGCCACGATCCGGCCCGCGGACGTTTTTGAGGAAGCCCTCACGACGCATGTCCCGCCGCGCGCTCGAGCTTCTGCTGGCCTGCCTGCTGGTCGCCGTGACGTTGGCCGTCTTTGCGCCGATCCTCGCGCACCCCTTCATCTATTACGACGACGACGTCTATGTCTTCGCCAACCCGGTCGTGCTCCAGGGGCTCAACTGGGACACGTTCCGGTGGGCTTGGACTTCGGAGGTTCAGGGCAACTGGCATCCGCTCACCATGCTGAGCCTGCTTGCCGACGTGAGCCTGTGGAGCCGAGGTTCCGGAGCGCGTTCTGCGCCCTGGCCCGGCGGCTTTCACCTGACCAGCCTGCTGCTACACGCGGCGAGCGTGGCCGTGCTGTTTTTCACGCTGACGCGCTGGACGGGCCGGCTGTATTGCAGTGCCCTGGTGGCCGCGCTGTTTGCCATCCACCCTACTCGGGTCGAAAGCGTCGCCTGGATCGCCGAACGCAAAGACGTACTCTCCGGCTTCTTCTTCATGCTCACGCTGGCCGCGTATGGAGCCTACGTCCGGCGGCCCTCGCTGGGGCGGCATCTGGTCGTGGCCGTCTGCCTGGCCTGCGGGCTGATGAGCAAGGCCATGCTGGTCACGGTGCCGCTGTTGTTGCTGTTGCTCGACGTGTGGCCGCTGCGCCGATCGGCGCTGCGCACGGCGGGCCGCTTCGATCCCCTGGGGGCGGGCCTGCTCGTCGCCGAAAAACTGCCCTGGCTGATGCTCGTGGCCGTGTCGAGCTGGATCACGTTTCACGTGCAGCAAAAGCAGGGCTTTGTCGTCTCGCTCGAATTCCAATCGCCCGGCGAGCGGCTGATCACCGCCACGAACGCCTATGGGGCCTACCTGCATAGCGCGATCTGGCCGACGCGCTTGTGCTTGATGTACCCCCTGCCGCTCGACATTCAGGTGACTTCGGCCACGCTGGCCAGCGCCGCCGTGCTCGCCGGCGGTACGCTCGCGGCCTTGCTCACGGCCCGGCGCTGGGCCTTCGTTCCAGTGGGCTGGTTCTGGTTCGTCGGCATGCTGGTGCCGGTGATTGGGCTGGTGCAAATCGGCGGTACGGCCCGCTGCGATCGCTACACCTACTTACCGTTCATCGGGCTGTTCTTGTTGGGCGTCTGGTCGATTGCCGGACTGCTCGAACGGCGGCTCGCGCCGCGGGCCCGGAGATACGTGGGCGGCGCGTTGGCCGCCGCCGTGCTGCTACCCCTCTCGGTGCTCTGCCTGCGGCAGGTCGGCTACTGGCGCGACGCCGAGACCTTGTTTACCCACGCCACGGAGGTCACGGAAAACAACCACCTGGCCCATTACAACCTGGCGAATGCCCTGGCCAGCCAGCGTCGCTTCGACGAGGCGCTGGTCCATTACGACCGGACGCTGGAGCTGTATGCGAACTATCCCGCGGCGTTGTTCAACAAGTCGAGCACGTTGATGCGGCTGTCGCGCTATGGCGAGGCGTTTCAGGCCCTGCTGGCGTGCAACGTACTGTCCCCCGACGACCCGAACACGCTGTACAACCTGGGCCAATGCGCCGAGAAGCTGGGGCGCCTGAACGAGGCCGCCTTCTACTACCAGCAGTCGCTCGAGCACGATCCGCGACATGCAACGTATCTGGCGCTGGCCACGATGCTGAACCGCCTGAACCGCACGGCCGAAGCGGTGCGGACCTTCGAGCAACTGATCAAGGCCGCCCCGAACAATCGTCAGGCCCAACTAATGTTGGCCTGGGTCCTGGCCACGCACCACGAATCGAGCCACCGCGATCCGGCGCGCGCCCTGGAGATCTGCAGCCGGATCGTACCGCGCGTGCCGACGGTCTCATCGCTGTTCGTATCGGCCCACGACACCTGGGGCGCGGCCTACGCGGCCAACGGCGATTTCCAGCGCGCCACGGAAGAGGCGCAACAGGCCTACGAACGTGCGCTCCGCGAACGCCGCGCGCGCGAGCTGGCCAACTCGCCGGGCGGAGTCGCCGAGTGGGACCGCCAGGTGAAGGCCATCCGCCGCCGGCTCGACTACTACCAGCGCAAACAGCCGTACTTCGTCAATCCGGCGGAGTTTCCGGACTGAACCGGCGGGGCGTCGATGGCGTCAGACCTGCGACGCACGACGAACGAACCGCCACGCTCGCCGAGCTCAATAATCCCGGCCTCCACTCGGCAGATCACCGCTGGCACACTTCGCGCGGCTGGCCGCAAAGGCGCCCGCTCAGCTGCGTACGCCTTCGTCCAATGCGATCGAAGCCGGTTGTCCACTCGTCCGCTAGCGCGCCGGGTCCGTTCGACATGTGCGCGCTGGCCGGCGCTATCGAACCATCTGTCGCCTCGGTCGATTTCACCGAAGCAAATTGGATAGGATAAACAACCGGCGTCGAGGCGTCGGCCCGGTGCATATGCAAAATCTTGATTGATACAACGTCGATCGCCATATTGGCAGTGCCCGGAGAACACTGGTCGTCTGAAAGGGGTGCGATCGCTCAGATGTCTGCCGCTGTCTTAGTTGGCAACAGTATCAATCGTCTGTCGACAACGAATGTTGGTTGGGCCGACGTATTGCGGAAGATGTCCGAAGCACTGCAGCTTGGTCCGGATTTCGTCATGGACGACGGGCGACCATTCACGATGCTCTTCGACGACGCCACGCTGAGGGCCCACGACACTCACGATCGCACGTGCGTAAAGTCGGTAATCGCAGCCCAGCTCAGAGATTTGCGGCCGAATCTGTTTCATCGTCGGCTGTTGGACCTAGACGTGCGCCACATCCTGACAACCAACTACGATTATGCTTTGGAACAGGCATCAGACGATCGGCCGCGCGACATATCGCATCACGCAAAAAAGTACAGCCTGTTCCGCAGACGAGTCGTCGCCAAGATGTCGATCTGGCACATTCACGGCGAAATCAATACCCCCCGCTCTTTGGTGCTCGGTTATGACCAGTACATGGGGCAGGTGCAGCGAATGCGCCTGTTCCTGAAGGGGTTCTACCACGGAAAAAAATCTCCGTTTACTTCTGGCATACGAGAATTTGAGTCGGGCAAAAGCCTTTACTCATGGTGCGATGTCTTCCTCCGCGACGACGTCCACATCCTCGGGCTAGGGCTTAGCTATTCAGAGCTGGACCTGTGGTGGATGCTCTACTACAAAGCTCGCCTGAAGCGGCGGGGTGTTAATGTCGGACGGACCGTATTCTACAACATTCGGACAGAACCCGCCGTTACGCCGGAATTGAAATCGATCCGAACGCTCGACGTCGAGGTTGTGGAAGTCGACGCGCAATCTGGATACGACGCTGCTTGGGAATCCTTGCTACAACAGCTGAGGACGGCGATATAGATCTCACCGCAAGCAAAAGGCGAATGAGGCACGTCCGACTGAATTAATTCGGTCACATCGACAGATTAGGCCGAGCATCAATTGTTTGCCTGCATCGGTGTTCATGACCGACGCCGCCAATGATTCATCTGCCGGCATGCGCAGACAGGCATGCCTTGAGCGCAAGCCGGCTGCAGGCGAATCTGTAGAGCCAACCAAGGGACGCGATAAGCGCGCCTATTGAAGGCCGAAAAAGCTCCAGCAACGAATGATCCGTGGTGCTATGGCACCCCACGATCGGACACACCCTTGTCGTCCACCGTATCGGAGAAATCCGGCATCGCCGATAGCCTGATCGGGAGGCCATGTTCGGCCACTAGTTCCATGACCTTCAATGCGTTTGCATGCGGCTCGTCGGCCGGGTTTTCTCGGTGATACCAGACCTCGCCGCGAGTTGCCTTGAGATCGGCAAACTTGATCGCCAATTGCTCGACGGTGACGCGTTGACCATCGGCAGCGATGTCTCCATCGGCCGCGACCTTGACCTTGATCTGCTTCCTGCTCTGCATGGTCTCTGAGCGATCGCATACCGCATCGCGCTGGCAGCCAACAAGCAGGCCAGCCTGGCAACGGGCAGCTATACCGGTTTCTTCGCCGATGTTTCCACCAGTCGGTGGACCCGATCTTCGACGGCCTTGACGTCCGAAATGGCCAGAAAACCGTGATCCATCGAGCGACGATCGCCGTCGCTGTCGTACGATAGCCTGCGTTCGAAAATCAAGTCGCCCGAACCATCGGCCCGTTGCTTGCGCCGCAGGTCGGTGAGACGCTCGGGACCAAACGAACGAATGGTCGTCGAAAGGCCACCGTCAAAAATAATCGCGCGGGTAGTCGTCAAGACATACACCGTGTTCTTCGCCTTGCGCATGAGCCAATACGGCGAGCTAAGCATCCCGAATCCAGTCAACACGAACGGGATACCCCACAGGGGGAACAGATCCCACCCTTGATCGAAGTCGGGGATCTCGAATCCCGACGCGGCCACCACCCAGAAGATGGAGCCGATGGTCCACGGAATGGCAAAAATGACGATCGGCATGGAGTACAGGGCAAACAGCCAAGGGCGCGGAACACCGACCCAAGTAATCTGTTCGCCGTCGCCTAATTCTGCCTCGACCAACGTTCGTAGTCTTGCGGGCAGTTGCCAGAGGTCTGTGTCTGCTGTGTGCATGGCCACTTTGACGGATAGCGAAACGATGCTTCCGCCCATTTCCCATCGGCGGTAATCGCAAGATCCTACGCGCGGGCGACCGTTTGTCACTAGTAGAATCTTCGTCGCTCAGCCTCGCCGACCGCGTACTGCTTGCCAACTGCCTGTGAAATGGGCGCCACCTTTACACAAGGCGAGCATGTTCCGTCGAAACTCCCGTCCAGCTCCAGTTTCGTCGGTCAGCAAGCGCTCGAGCGGATCAATTCCCCGCCGCCGGCGCGGAACGTACCAGCCCCAGCACGGCCCAGGCGCTGCCGGCGTGAGTGATCGGCTCAAACTTGGTGGCCACCTTGCCATTGCCCATGATTGCCCGCGAAGTCATCGCCCAGGCTCCGTCCGGGCCCTGGCTCTTCGCAAGAAAGGCTTGCGCGCTGCGAATGGCCGCGTCGTCCTGGCTCGCGCCCGACTCGGCCAGGGCATAGAGCGCTTGCCCGGTGGCGAAGGCATCGCTGCCAGCCAATTCGATCTGGCTCCAACCGCCGTCTGCCTTCTGGGCCTTGCGCAAGATATCGACCAGCGGGCTCCACTCGGCCGCGGGTCGGCCGAGCCGTCGCCACAGGATCAGGCGCAACACCGTGGGTTGTAACTCTTCGTCCGGCTGGGCGGATTCGAGCCAGTGGAGCGCTCGTTGCCGCGCGGCCTGGCCTTCTTCGCCCAGATCGGGAGCATTCGGAGCCGATAGCGCCAAGAGCGACAGCATCGTCAGCGTGTCGGGCGACGAGAGAATCGGCCGTGACTCGTTCGCGCGTTTCCAGGAACCGTCTTCGCCCTGATCGTGCACGACGGAGATCAGCAGTTGCTTCAGCGCGTCTTGCGTGTCGTTGGCGCTGCCCGCCTCGATGCCCAGCGCCAGCAGCAGCGGCGCTTCGTTGAATACGACCTCCTGCTGGTCGGGCCGCTCGGCGAGGAGCGGCGCGAGGTAGTCCTGCCCCGTCACCCAAGAGGTCAAATCGGCGAGCACCTGCTCATCGACCGCATAGCCTTGACGCTTGGCCTCGTTCAAGGCCCAGATTGTGAACGGCGCATGATGACACTCGAAGCACTTCTTCGATTCCCGCCACACCACGTTGTCTTTGGCCAGAAAGCCGAGGCCGCGGTTGATCGCGGCCTGCACCTCAACGTCAAGGCTTTGGGCACGAGCATCAACCGCAAACAGCACCAGACCCAGGACCGCTAAGAAATAGCGCATGGCAGAGCTCCTGTTCAGGTCACAGACCGCTGCCACTATAGCATCGGCGCGGGCGACCCACCTCAAAACTCAAGGCACTAGAGCCCTGAGGCGGTGTGCGTCGAACCGACATTCCGTCGCCAGGTCGCCAAACGCAGGAATTGGAATTATGCGGAGTGATGTTTGTGTATTGCCGGACACCAGCACGACGAGGGCGGTCGACCAAGGCGCCTGATCGATTTGCAGCAGCCGACACGAAGAAGCAGGTGCTTGCCGGCTAACAAACGAGCCCTGCGGCGATCTGTTACCGCAGGGCTTAGCTGGGCGTGCAGATTTGTACGCCCAGGCAACCGCTTAAGAAATCTCGTGGACCATCAACAGGTTGTGGCCGGCCTGGGTCAATCTGGTGCCGGTGATGACCAGCACGCAGTCGCCCTTTTTGAGGGTGCCGTTGCGAACGGCCCAATCCTCGACGTATTCCAGCAGCATTCGCGGATCGTGCGTGGGCACGCCGGGCAGCGGCGTCACCCCCCAGTACAAACACTGACGCCGCAACGTGGACGGCGAGTCGGAGATGCCGATCGTCGGCACCTGGTTGCGCAGTTTCGACATGGCCAGCGCGGTGCCGCCGTTGTGGCTCGCCACGAGCACCAGCTTGGCCCCCAACATGTCGGTCATTTTCGAGGCGCCGAAGATCACGGCCGGCGTCACGCGGTGCAGCCCCTCGACCACGCCCGTCGGCATCGGCACGGGCCCCCGTTCGCGCAACAACGGCTCCGTCTCGCGGGCGATGCGCTGCATCATTTCGACGGCGGCCTTGGGATAAT
This sequence comes from Pirellulales bacterium, assembly GCA_019694435.1. Classification (NCBI taxonomy): domain Bacteria; kingdom Pseudomonadati; phylum Planctomycetota; class Planctomycetia; order Pirellulales; species Pirellulales bacterium. Next base: position 53,479 of record JAIBBZ010000016.1, on the reverse strand, counting down.
CGCCGATGGCCGTCTCGCCCGAGAGCATGCAGGCGTCGGTGCCGTCGAGAATGGCGTTGGCCACGTCGGTCGTTTCGGCTCGCGTGGGGTAGCGCGAATGCTGCATGCTGTCGAGCATCTGCGTCGCGGTGATCACCGGTTTTTGCAGCCGGTTGCACATGGCGATGATGCGCTTCTGCGCGACCGGTACCCGCGCGATGTCGATTTCGACGCCCAAGTCGCCCCGGGCAATCATGATCGCGTCCGAGGCCAGCACGATCTCTTCGAGATGCTCGAGCGCCTCGGGCTTTTCGATCTTGGCGATCACCCGGGCGTTGCCTTCGTTGGCTCGCACCAGGGCCTTGAGCGCCGAGACGTCGTCGGCCGTGCGGACGAAGCTCAGGCTGATGTAATCGACTTCGTGCTCGACGGCCCACTGCGCGTTCTGGTAGTCGGCCTTGGTCATCGCGGGCACGCTGAGCTTGACGCCGGGCAGGTTGACGCCTTGGCGGCTGCGCACCCGGCCGGCCTGGACGACTCGGCAGACCGCGTAATCGCGATCGCGGCTGACGACGGTCAAGCTCACGGTGCCGTCGGCCAGCATGATGCGATCGTCGACGGCCAATTCGTCGATCAACCGATCGTAGGTCGTGGTCAGCTCGTGAGGATCGTTGGCAACCTGGCCGCGCACGAAGCGAAACTCGGCCCCCTCGACGCAATCGACCTCGCCGCCGGGCAACTCGCCCAGGCGCATCTTGGGACCAGCCAGATCGACGAGGATCGCGACGGGCCGGCCGATCTGATCGCTGACGCGGCGGATCGCCTCGATCTCGGCGGCGTGCGAGGCCTGGCTGCCGTGCGCCATGTTCAGACGAAAAACATCGACCCCGGCCTCGACCAGTTCGGCCAACTGGTCCTCGCGGGCACACGCCGGTCCGATCGTGGCGACGATCTTGGTTCGACTGCGAGCGTAAACACTGCGGCTGGCCAGGCGGCTGCGAACGTCATCCAGGGAATTCAAAGCGGCACCTAACAATGGAGACATGCACGTCCTTGCCTTGGCTCGAGGTTCCGCCTTGTCCGATCCCGTGGGACCACCTGCCTCGCGAGACGTTCCTGTCCCGCGAGACTTGCCAGACCGTCTGCGAGTCGCTCGCTGTTGCGAGGCCCTGGACGGCGATGGCAACGTCGCGCTACGCTGTACTTTAGGAATCGTCCGCCGCGGTTGTACAGTCCAGTCCCAGGCGTTTCGCTGGCCATGCTTCGTCCTTCGCCACCCCCGGAAGAGCCGTTGCCGCCCGACGATCCGGCAAATTCTGGCCGAGGGTTGTGGCTCGTCATCGCCGTGGTCGCGCTGGTGTTTGGGGCGATGGGGGCGCTTTATGTTGCCGCGCGTCAGCCGCGTTATCCGGTGGGGATGGCATCGATCTCGGCCGCCAAGCTCGCCGCGGCTGAACAGAAATGGCGCGCCGCAGCGCCGGCCAGCTACGTGCTCGAACTCGAACTGACCGGAGAGACGGGCGGTCAGCTCGAACTGGCCGTCGATCGCGGCACGCCGCGCCCTGCGGCAGCCTCCGGCGCAGCAGCCGCCAACACGTCGATCGCGTCCTTGGCGCGCGTCGAGGACTTGTTCGCCCTGCTGCGCGAAGACCTGGCCATCGTCACCGATCCCAACGTCCCCGCGGCGCCCGGCATGGCCGGTTTGGCGCGAGACCACATGCCTCTGAAGGCGCAGTTCGACGACGCGACTGGCCTGCCCCGGGGCTACGCGCGTCCTAACCTGGGCGACAACCGCCCCGCCTTCGGCTGGCGCGTGCTGCGATTTGCGCCGGGCGGCTGAGCTGGATCCGCACCGGGCGCGACAAAGTTGGCAACGCGCGTCGGGGGGGAGTAGACTTTGAACCATCTCGGGCCGCCTGAGGCCGTCGACCGGCGAGCGGCCCGCCCCGCCCTACCCACGCATTCCTGGCTTCGCTGAGAGGATTTCCCCGATGCATCCCGTCTCGCTCGACCGTCGGCGCTTCTTGCAGCAATCGGCCACCGCCGCTGCCGGCACGCTGGCCCTGCCCACGATCCTCACGCGCTCGGCTCGGGCCGAGGACCAGGGCTCGAAGAACGATCGTCCCATCGTCGGCTCGATCGGCATGGGCGGCCAGGGTACGCACATCGCCGAGGCCGCGAGCCACTTCGGCGACATCGTGGCCGTGTGCGACGTCGATCGGCAGCGCGCCGAGAAGGGCCGGGAAAAATTCGGCGGCAAGCCGGAGATTTACGGCGACTATCGTCAACTGCTCGATCGCAAAGACATCGAGATCGTGACGATCGGAACACCCGACCATTGGCACACGGCGATCGCGCTGGCGGCCCTGCGTGCCGGCAAAGACGTCTACTGCGAAAAACCGCTGACGCTGACCATCGCCGAAGGCCAACTGCTCTCCAAGACGGTCAAAGAAACGGGCCGCGTGTTCCAGGTCGGCACCCAGCAGCGCAGCGATTGGCGGTTCCACCTCGCGGCTGAGATGGTGCGCAACGGCCGCCTCGGCAAGATCCAGAAAGTCACCGTGATCCTGCCCGAATCGACCGAAGCCGGCGGCCCCTTCCCCGCGAAGCCCGTGCCCGAATATCTGAACTGGGAGATGTGGCTCGGCCAGGCGCCGCTGGTCGATTACGTGCCCGAGCGCTGCCATTACACGTTCCGCTGGTGGTACGAGTACTCCGGCGGCGTGATGACCGACTGGGGCGCACATCACATGGACATCTGCCATTGGGGCCTGGGCATGGACGATTCGGGGCCGCTGTCGATCGACGGCCACGCGACGCTGCCCAACATCCCCGGCGGCTACAACACGCCGAAATTCTTCACGATCGACATGCTGTATCCGAACGACGTTCTGGTGCACGTCGAGATCGGCGACAACGGCGTGTTGTTCGAAGGCGACAAGGGCCGACTGTTCGTCAACCGCGGCAAGATCTCTGGCAAGCCAGTCGAAGACCTGGCCGCCGAACTGGGTAAGAAGGACGTCGAGGAACTGCACGACGCGGAGTTGCCCGGCGCGACCATCAAGCTGCCGCGCAGCAACAATCACATGGGCAATTTCTTCGACTGCGTGAAGAGCCGCAATAAGCCGATCTCGGACGTCTGGAGTCATCACCGCACGATCAGCGCCTGCCACCTGGCGAACATCTCGATGCGCTTGGGCCGCAAGTTGCAATGGGACGCCAAGGCCGAGAAATTCGTCGGCGACAGCGAGGCCGACGGCATGCTCAGCCGCGCCCAGCGCGAGCCTTATACGGTCTCCTGAACCATGCCCGACTGGCGCGACAAGGTCGTCGTCGTTACCGGGGGTTCGGCAGGGCTGGGACAAGCGATCGCCAAGGCGTTCGCCGAGCGCGGCGCCCGAGTGGTGATCACCGCTCGCGGCGCCGCAGCGCTCGAGACGGCCGTGGCCGAGCTCTGCGCGGCCGGACACACCGTCTGGGGACAGCCGGCCGACGTCACGCGCGAAGCCGACATGCAGGCGCTCGTGGCCGAGACGCTGGCGCGTTGGGGACGTCTCGACGTGCTGGTCAACAACGCCGGCCGCTCGGCGCGTGGCAAGGTGCTCGACACGACGCCGGCCGATTTCGACAATCTCTGGCGCGTCAACCTGCTCGGCGTCGTGCATGGCGTTCGCGCCGCGGCACCGCATCTGGCGCAAACCTCGGGTCACATCGTCAACATCGGCTCGCTCGCTGCGAAGGCCGCGGCCCGGTACCTCGGTGCCTATCCGGCCACGAAGTTCGCCTTGGCCGCTTACACGCAGCAGCTACGGCTGGAGCTGGGCGAACAGGGCATCCACGCGATGCTCGTGTGTCCCGGACCGATCGCGCGCCACGACGCGCGGCAAACCGGTGCCGACAAGCTGGCCGACCTGCCGGCCAGCGCCGCGCGGCCCGGCGGTGGAGTAAAAACCAAGGCCATCGATCCGGACTGGCTGGCCGCGCGCATCGTGCGCGGTTGCGAACGGCATGAGCCCGAGATCGTCGTCCCGGCCAAGGCCCGGCTGCTGTTCACGCTCGCCGCGGTGAGCGCCCGGTGGGGCGATTGGCTGGTGCGCCGGATGACCTGATCGAGGTCACAAGAAAAAAACCGGAGGGACCGCACGGCAGCCGCCTATCCGCGGCACGGCCCCCCCTGTCTGCACACCCAAGGGTGTATATCGGCTCGGCGCGTGGCACGCGGGGTCTCGAATCGGGAGTTCGCGGCAAACCTTGCCCAGAGCGCCGCGGTGCCGCTGCACATAGGACTTGCTAGCTGGCGGCCTGGTTCGAATCCTGCGAGGGCCGTTCGGTCGCATGTTGTTCGCGGGCATCGACCTCGATAAAGAACGCGCCATAAACCAAACAGAAAATTGCCACAAAGGCGATGGCTGTCACGCCGCCGAAGCGCGGATAGGGTGCCATGAGAAAGAGCAGCCCGATGCACACGGCCAAACCGCCCAAGGCCCCAACCCAGCGGCGCCGCGTCAACGAGCGCCACCGCAGGGCCAGCACGGCCATCGGCAGAATGATGAGCGCCTGGTGCATGGGATATTGCCAGGCCTCCCAGGACCGATCCGTACAAATCAGTATCCATGCAGCCCAGCCGACGAGCAGTTGCTGACACAGATATTCGAACCGTGGCCGGACGAACAGTGCCGCGATCAAGGTGAACACCACAAACAAGATCGCGCCGTTCTGTTCGGCGAACAGCACCTGGGCCGCGTACAAGGCCGCGGCGACCATCACGGCTGTGACCAGCCACCCGACAGGGCGCGGCATGGGCAGGAACTGCGTCGGTCGCGTGTCGGTGGTCCGTTTCATGATCGGTTCACCAAGGAAGACGGATGTCTTGGCGGCGCCGCGCGGCGCCGCACTAGCCAGATCCAGCCGCCGACGAGCGCCATGCCACCGACGGCAAGCGGCCACAGTGTAGCCAACGAATCGCCGACCGGCGGCGGCGGAGTGGCATACTTCGCGCGGATCGGCCCCGCGTCGCGCGGCCGGCCGATCAGCATGTAGCCGATAAACATCTCGTCGGTCGTCTGATCGCCCCAGCGGACCGTGGCCGCCGGGTCAGGATTCAGCGGATTGTCGGTCGAGTTGTCGAACACCGCTTCGCAGCGCGCGATCGATCCGGCCGGCAGGTGTTTTGCCGCTACCAGCTCGTACAGGTTCTGCCAGTTGAAATCGAACCGCGGAATCTCGAGCAGCACCTCGCGCGTACTGTCTGGATAATACATCTCGTGCCGGAATGACCGCCCCCGCAGGTGCATGTGGGGATTCAGCGCCAGCAGTTCGACGTCCTCGGCAAACTCCCATTGCGCCGACGCCTGGTAATCGGGCGCTCCCGGCGGAATCTCGATCTGGTCGTCGAACACCAACAGCCAATCGACGCGCTGCCGCACGTGCTCGGGCGCCGCGAACACGAGCCCCAGCGAGCTGCGGTCGGCGAGCGGCGTGCCCGCGGCCGTGTAGTGCATTTGGAATAGCAGCCACGTTCCGGCCGGGGCGAGAAAGGCCGAGCCCTCGGGCAGAGGCGTCGCGCGAAAGCCCGGCGCGTAGCCTTGCAGCAGGTTGTTCGTCAGGTTGTCGCGCGTCCACGTCCGGTGCATCTCCGGCGGAATGGTGAACACGTTGATGTGATGCACGACGGCCGGTTCGCCGGGTTTGCATTGCGCCGCGCGGATCCACTTGTCGGTCTGCCAGCCGGGATCGACCACGTAGTACTGGTACTCGATCGTGCCCTGCGCCGGCACGGCAAAGGGCTGCTCGGCCATGTAGACCACCTGGTCCGGCGGTGGGATTTCCCATTCGCTTGCCAAAGCCGGTGCTTTCGGCGCGGGCGCCTGCGGGTCGCCCTGCGGAGTACCCTCGGCCACCCAGCGTTCGATCAGGTCTCGTTCGGCAGGGCTGAGCCGGTTTTCGTTGGCGAATTGCCCATGCGCAGGGCTCGCCGCCCAAGGCGGCATGCGCCCCTGGCCGACCACCTCGGCGATCATCGGTCCCCAGCCGACAACATCGTCGTAGTGCACAAACGAAAACGGGCCGATCGCGCCCGGCTGATGGCACGACATGCAGCGCCGCGCAAACAAGGGCGCGATGTCCTGCGACCAGGTCACCGAAGGATCCTCGGCCACCGGCAAAGGCCGGCCGATCAGGCAGCCGGTGGCCTCGGTCACGGGCATTTCGATGGCTTGCCCGGCCAAAAGCTGCTCGATCGCCAGCTTCAGGTCCTCGCGCCGCGCTTGCGCGCGATCGACGTTCAGGCCGCTTTGCCGCTGGTGCTGATCGTCGATCCGGCCGCGGTAGCGCACGCGACGTTCCGCGTCGAGCACAAAGGCCTCGGGCACGCGGCGGGCCGCCAACACGTCGACCATCGTCGCCTGCGGATCCTTGAGCCAGGGCATCGTCCATTCAAACCGCCGGGCAAAGGCCAGCATGTCCTCGAGCGAGTCCTGGCTGTTCGGATCGATCGCCACGAAGGCCACACCATGATCGGCGAACTGCCGGGCCAAGGTGACGAGCTGGCGCGCGTAAAGCTGCGCCAGGGGACAGTCGGTCCCCAGCAGAACGACCACGGTTGCTCGTTCGCCCGCCAAGGCCGTCAACCGCCGCGGCTCGCCGTAGACGTCGCGCAGCTCGAAGTCGGAGATCGACTGTCCGAGCGGCGCAGGCAGACCTTCTGCCGCGCGCACGACCGCTCCGTCCGTCGATGCGCAATACCCCACCAGGAAGGCGCAAGCGAGTTGGCAGATCGGGTGTCGCATGGGCTGCAGCGCGGGGCGAGACGAGCTATCTATTCTATCTCGCTCCCGGTTGCCCTGTGTTTCAGGCCCGTTCGATCGGAAAGGCGAGCACTTCGTCGAGCGACGAAGCCCCCACGGCCACGGCCACCAGCCGATCGAAGCCCAAGGCACATCCGGCACATGCCGGCAGGCCGGTGCGCATGGCGCCCAGCAGCCGACTCTCGACGGGCAACGTCGGCTTGCCATCCGCTTGCCGCGCGGCATTGGCCCGGGCGATCCGCTCGGACAGCACGTCGGCATCGAGCAGCTCGTGGTAGCCGTTGGCCAATTCCAGGCCCGCGGCGAACAGCTCGAACCGCTCGGCCACGCGCGGATCGTCCGTCGCCACGCGCGCCAACGCCGCCTGGCTGGCTGGGTAGTGGGTCACGATCGCCGGGCGCGTCAGCCCAAGCCGCGGAGCGACCAAGGCATCGAGCACCAGGTCGAGCCAGGCATCGCGGTGCGGCTCGTCGACCGGCAAGCCGTCGGGCCAGGATTGGCCCGCGCAGCGCAGTGCGTCCGCCAATTCAGCGACGGGCGCGGCGAGCGGGTCGACATTCGCATGGCGACGGAAGGCGTCGGCATAGGTCAGCATTTCGGCCGGGCCGCGGCCCAGCAATCGTTCGCCCAGTTCGCTCAACAAGCTCACCCCGGCGGCCAGATCGTCGCCCGGGCGATACCATTCGACAAGCGTGAACTCGGGGTTGTGCCAGCGCCCTCGCTCGGCGGCGCGAAAGGCCTTCGCCACCTGATAGATGGGCCCTGCCCCGGCCGCCACGAGACGCTTCATCGCGAACTCCGGCGAGGTTTGCAGCCACAGCCGCTGGCCAACATCGGGCCGGCGCGGATCGTCGGGCAGAGTCAGGCCGAGCGGGTCGAGGTGGCGGTCGACGACCGTGTCGGCCGAGGCCAGCGGCGTTTCCACCTCGAGAAACCCGCGTTCGGCAAAAAATCCGCGCAGCTCGGCCAGCAGTTCGGCTCGCCGACGCAACGTGGCCCAAGAGGCCGTCGGCCGCCAATCGGTCGATGCGCGCGAGGAATGCGAGGCCATAAAGTTCGACCGGGCCGCGCCGGCGAGGCACGCGGCGACGCGCGGCGTCTATTCGCGCACGCGCTCGATGTACTCGCCGGTCCGCGTGTCGACGCGAATCGAGTCGCCCATCTCCAGGAACGCCGGGCAGATAAACTCGGCCCCCGTTTCGGTCTTGACCGGCTTGGTCAGGTTCGTGGCCGTGTTACCGCGAACCGCGGGCTCGCAGTACTCGATCTTCAGCACCACATGGTTGGGCGGCGTGACGCTGATCGGATTGTTGTTGAACAGCATCATGCTGCAAACCATGCCCTCCTTGAGGTACTTCCAGGCCTCGTCGACCTGCGACTCGTTCAGTTCGTACTGCTCGAAGGACGTGTTGTCCATGAACACGAACTTGTCGGTCTGGCGATAGAGGAACTGGGCCTCGATTTCCGTAATGTCGGCCGCCTCGATCGTGTCGCCGCTCTTGTAGGTCTTGTCGAGCACCGTGCCGCGCAGCAGGTTCTTGAGCTTGCACTTGTACAACGCCTGGCCCTTGCCTGGCTTGACGAAGTTGCACTCGATCATGTGATACGGGTCGCCGTCCATCTGGACCTTGAGACCCTTGCGAAATTCACTCGTGTTGTAGCTGGGCACTTGCTGTTCCTACGTCGTATCGCACTTACCAGGGTTCTGTTAGGCTGGGCAGACACCGTCCAGGACCCGCCCGCGCCACCCCACTTATAGGGCATTCGAGCGGCTGACCGAGGTGCTGCGCCCGCCCCGAAGAGCCGGGGCCAAAGGCAGGTGAAGTGAGCATTCTAGCGAACCAAGCTCAATCTGTCCGCCCCCACGTTCCGGCAAGCCAGCCGCCGCCCTGGCCCGAGGCCCTGCGCAACGCCGTGCGCGATGCCGATGAACTTTGCCGCTTGTTGCAGTTGCCGTCGGCGCAGGCGGCCGAAATCCGCAAGGCGGCCGACGGCTTTCCGCTCTTCGTGACCCGGGAATACCTGGCTCGCGTGCGCCGCGGCGACGGGCACGACCCGTTGTTGCGACAGGTCTTGCCCGTGTCGGACGAGCTCATCGCAGTTCCCGGCGACCTGCAAGACCCGGTCGGCGACGGCGCCGCACTGCTTTCACCCGGCGTGCTGCGCAAATATCACGGCCGAGCACTGCTGGTCACCACGGGGGCCTGCGCCGTGCATTGCCGGTACTGCTTTCGCCGACATTTCCCCTACGAGACAGCTCCCCGCGGTCTGGCGGCCTGGGATCGGGCGCTGGCCGCCATCGAGGCAGACCCCGCTTGTCGCGAGGTGATTCTCAGCGGCGGCGACCCGTTGACGCTGGTCGACTCGACTCTGGCCGCACTGGCCGAGCGGATCGCGTTGATCCCCCAGGTGCAACGGCTGCGCGTGCACACCCGGCTGCCAATCGTCCTGCCGCAGCGAGTCACCGGCGAATTGATTGCCTGGTTGCGGTCGACGCGGCTGACGCCTTGGGTCGTGGTCCACGCCAACCATCCGCGCGAACTCGACGACGCCGTGGCAGCCGCTCTCGCGCGCCTGGTCGACGCGGGAATTCCGGTGCTCAACCAGGCCGTCCTGCTGCGGGGAGTAAACGACGAACTCAGAGCACTGGTCGAACTGTGCGAACGGCTCACGGCCTTGCGCGTCGTGCCGTATTACCTGCACCATTTGGATCGTGTGGCCGGCGCCGCACACTTCGCCGTGCCCATCGAAGAGGGGCGCCTACTGGTGGCCGGTCTGCGCGAGCGCCTGCCGGGCTATGCGGTCCCTCAATACGTCGAAGAACGCGCAGGGGCCGAGTACAAATTGGCCCTGGCCTGAGCCTCCCTTTGCAGAGTGCGAAGACGCACGGCAAGGCTCGGAGCTGCGCTCTCTAAGCACGGTTACCAGCGGGTTTTTCGCATCGGAGATCGCCCTAACTCTTGCTGCCAAGACGCCATGTGCTGCGCGCGACGCACTTGGCATTCTGCTTGCTCAACCGTATCTTGCCAGGCGCAGCGCTGGCCGACGGTGTCCTTCCGCCGGGTATCTGGCAAAGCGCGGCAAGCATGAGGAAGCCCTGCCATGAAAGTCCTCTTCGGTGTCGACGGATCGACCAGCAGTTTTGCCGCGGTCAAACGCGTTGCCGGCTGGCTTTCGCCTGCCAACGATCAACTCGCGATTTACTACGCCGTGCCCGAGGTGCATTTCAACGCCCCGGCTGATCGGGCCAACGAAATGCACTCCCGGGCTCGGAAGGCCTTGGCCGAGGTCGTGTTCGCCGAGGCCAAAAGCTACCTGCCCGAGGGGCTGCAATCGACGGCCCAGACGATCGTCGGCGAACGCAGCCCCGGTCCGGGGCTTTTGGCCGCTGCCGACGAAATTCGAGCCGATTTGATCGTGATCGGAGCCCACGGAACCGGCACCGGACGCAAAGGTCTGATGGGCGCCGTCGCGCGCGCCGTGGTACATGCCGCGCATCTTCCGGTGCTCGTCCATCGCGAGGCCGAGCACGTACCCGAAAGCGTACCCTTGCGCATCTTGCTGGCGTGCGACGGTCAAGGCACCAGCAGCGAAGCGGCCACCATGTTGCATCGCTTCACCTGGCCGGCCCAGACGGTCGGCAAGGTGATTGGCGTCATCGAATCGATGTTTGCCGGCGAGCTGCCGACCTGGCTCGAACAGCGCGCCCGGAGTGCCGATGCCGAAGCCATGGCGCAAGTCTGGGTTCGCGAGCACGAGGCCGAAAAACAGCATCGCCAGGAGGAACTGGTCAAGCTGTGCACGAGTTTGCCGGCGCCCTTCGCCAATCAAACACCGATCGTCGCCGAAGGGCACGCCGCCGAGCAGATTCTGGCCGCGGCGGCCGCCGAATCGGCCGGGTTGCTGGTGCTCGGCGCGCGGGGTGTCGGCATGTTGGGCCGCATTCTGCTGGGCAGCACCTCCGAACGCGTCTTGAACCATTCGCCCTGCTCGGTGTTGATCGTGCGGCACCATCACCCCTAGGGGCGCCGCCCGCTGCGGGCCAACGGCGAGAGTCGACGTATGCAAACCCCGATGCCCACTGACCTGTCGGCCGAACATACGCCCGACGCGATCGGGGCGCGCCTCGCGGCGGCCACCAGCCACAGCTACCTGCGCGATTTCGTGTTCGGGGCCATCGACGGCGGCGTCACGACGTTTGCCGTCGTGTGCGGCGTGGCCGGTGCCCAACTCTCCAGCGGCGTCGCCGTCATCCTGGGGCTGGCCAACCTGTTGGGCGACGGCTTCAGCATGGCCATGGGCAACTATCTGAGCACCAAGACCGACCACGAGGTTGTTCAACATGCCCGCGACGTCGAGCGCCGGCACATCGAGTTGATTCCCGAGGGAGAGCGCGAGGAAGTACGGCAGATTTTCGCCGCCAAGGGCTTCTCGGGCGACGTGCTCGAACGGATCGTCGACGTGATCACGAAAAACGAGCGGCAATGGATCGACACGATGCTCACGGACGAACTAGGGCTACGGCTCGACTCGCCTTCGCCGATCCGCGCGGCAGTGGCGACCTTTGCGGCATTCTGCCTGGCCGGCGCCGTGCCGCTGGTGCCGTTTGCCGTGTTTTCGGCGCACGACCGCGCGTGGCTGTTCACCTTGAGCGCAATTGCCACGGCGCTGGTATTCGCGATCACCGGCATGCTCAAAGGCTACGTGCTCCAGCAGAACCGTTGGCGGGCCGCGGGCGAAACCCTGCTCGTCGGCGGCGGGGCAGCCCTGGTCGCTTACCTGGTCGGTGTCGCGCTGCGCTGGGTGGGAGTCGAAGCCTGAGCCGCGCCAACCATTGCGACCGCGGTTCGACCGCGGCGCCCCGCACGACCGGGCCTGCGTCATCGTACCGCTCCCCTGCGCACTTGGGAGAGGACGGCCGGCCCGGGTATATTTCCTCGCTGCCGGGTTCGGCCGCACCAACTCGCGCAAGGACGCCGCTATGAGCTCTCCGTACGATTGCGACCTGCTGGTTGTCGGCACCGGTCCTGCCGGTCAGCGCGCCGCCATCGCGGCGGCCAAGCTTGGCCGTCGCGTGGCGATCGTCGATCGCCGCCAATCGGTCGGCGGCGTTTGCGTCAACACCGGCACGATCCCCTCGAAAACGCTGCGCGAAGCGATCCTCTATCTCTCGGGCTACCGGCTCAAGAGCGTCTATGGCCAGGACTACCGCGTGAAAGAGTCGATCGGCATGGCCGATCTGACGGTCCGGATCAACTACGTGGTCCGCAACGAGATCCAAATCATCCACGCACAAATGACGCGCAACGGCGTGCGCGTGCTGACCGGCGAAGCCCGCTTCGAAGAACCGCACACGATCCTCGTCCAGGACTACGAGCGCGGCACCATCCGCGTGACGTCGGAAAAGTTCGTGCTCGCCCCCGGCACCGAACCGGCCCGACCTGAGAACGTACATCTGACGGGCGAGGCGATCCTCGACAGCGACGGCGTCCTGGCCATGCAGAACATCCCGCGGACGATGACCGTGCTCGGCGGCGGGATCATCGGGCTCGAGTACGCCAGCATGTTCGCCACGCTGGGGACGAAGGTCACGCTGGTCGACGGCCGCCAGCGAATTCTCGAGTTCGTCGACACCGAGATCGTCGACGCCCTGACGTACCATCTCCGCTCGCACGGCGTCACCTTCCGCCTTGGCGAGGAAGTCGTCTACGTCGAGATGATCGAGGGCAAGCCGGTGGCGTTTCTGGCCAGCGGCAAGCGCATCGCCAACGACACGCTGCTGTTCTCCACCGGCCGGCAAGGCCGCACCGAGCAGCTCAATCTGCCGGCCGCCGGACTCACGGCCGACGATCGCGGCCGGCTCAAGGTGAACGAGCACTACCAGACCTCCGTACCACACATCTATGCCGCCGGCGATGTGATCGGGTTTCCGGCGCTGGCCAGCACGGCCATGGAACAGGGCCGCCTCGCCGCGCTGCATGCCTGCGGGCAACCCGGAAAGTCGATGCCGGGCTTGTACCCGTACGCGATCTACTCGGTGCCCGAGATCTCGATGGTCGGCCGCACCGAGCACGAGTTGACCGCCGCTTGCGTTCCGTTCGAGTCGGGCGTGGCCCATTATCGCGAGATCAGTCGTGGCCAGATTCTGGGCGACCAGACCGGACTCTTGAAACTGCTGTTCCATACCGAGACGCACGAGCTGCTCGGTGTCCATGGGATCGGCGAAGGCGCCAGCGAGTTGATCCACGTCGGGCAGGCCGTCATGGCACATCACGGAAAGGTCGAATACTTCCGCGATACGGTGTTCAACTATCCGACGTTGGCCGAATGCTACAAGGTTGCGGCCCTCAACGGGCTGAATAAGCTGATTTGAAGACTGCTGCAAGCCTCTCCCTTTCGCGCCGGGCGAAGGCAACACGATGGTTCGCGTCGCCTGGCTGACCGATCTACACCTGAACTTTCTCTCGGCGGAAGACGTCGCGGCATTTCTGCACGACCTGGCTGGCCGGAAATTCTCTGCCCTGCTGGTCGGCGGCGACATTTCCGAAGGTCACGAGGTCGCCGCGCACCTCCGTGAACTCGCCGCCGCTGTGCGCGTGCCGGTCTACTTCGTGCTCGGCAATCACGACTTCTATTTCAGCTCGATCGCGGCGGTCCGCGAGACGGTGCTGCGGTTGGTGCAGGCCGCGCCCGGGCTGGTCTGGTTGTCACATTCCGGCGCGATCGAACTGGCGCCGAGCGTGGGTCTGGTCGGCCACGACGGTTGGGGCGACGCGCGGTTGGGCGACTACGAGCGCTCGCTCGTCGAGATGAACGACCACCGGCTGATCGGCGAATTTGCCGGGCTCGACAAGCAGTCGCGCTGGCCGGTGCTCAAGGCGCTGGGCGACCAGGCGGCCGCCCACGTTCGACGGGTCTTGCCCGAGGCGGCCGCGCGGTTCCCCGAAGTGTTGTTGCTGACCCACGTACCGCCCTTCGAGGGCGCGTGCTGGTACCAGGGGCAGATCTCGGACCGGCATTGGCTCCCGCATTTCACCTGTCAGGCACTGGGCCAGGCGATCCTCGAGGTGATGCGGCAACACCGCCGCACCCAGCTCACCGTGTTGTGCGGACACACGCACAGTGCCGGCCGCTACCAGGCGGCCGAAAACGTATTGGTTCTGACCGGCGGCGCCGAGTATGGTCGCCCGCAGATCGAACGCACATTCGAGTTCGCCAGCTAGTGGTGCGTGGCGCCCGGGCTGCCGGAAACGGCCGCGTTCAAGCCAGTTGATTGCTCAACGTCGAGCACGATCAATGCGCTGTGCTGCAATAGTCGCCCGTAGAGAACTTCGAGCTTTGACAACACCTGCTCCGCGGCCTGAGAAACGGCTGCGGCATCGTCGCCGGGTGGTTGCTTGAACACCGCCTGTGCAATCGATGTCCCAGAGGGCAAGTCCGCGAATGGATAAGCGACCTCGCACCAAGAGCGATAATTCTCGGCAAGCGTGCTCAGCAGGCCGGCGACGGCCGTCTCCTGCTGCTCGCGAAAACGCCGTTTGCGCTTGAACTTTTCGTGATTGATCACCAGCACGAGGAGCGAGGCCCGCGCCTGGTGCAGCGCGAACAGCCTCTCGCGCGCTCGAGCAAACGCCTCGAGAGTCGGCAACAAGAGGGTAAGCTCCCCGCGGCGGCGGGCCTCTTCGACGTGGGTGCCCGAGCCTCCGTCACAGGCCAATTTCAAGCCACTTCGGAGCCGATCTCCGGCCGCCTGTTCATAAGGCTCCATCCGGGAGATCGCTTCGTTCAACTGTTGCTCGTACGTCTCCCGCCGTTGGCGCAGCGTGGCGTCGTTCACACGGCGCAAGCCAACGGATGCGGCATTGACCGGGACGCGCGCTCGCAACAACTCGCCGGCCTGCTGCAGATTGAATAGCCCCTTGAAGGCCGCGTGGTAATCCTCCATCGCTTGTCGATAGGCGTCGAAGTGCGTGGCCATTTGTCCGGCACCGTCGCGCAATTGTTTACGCCACCCATCCGGCTCGTCGCTCGCGGCGGCCGGCATGGGAACGGGCCTGAGCGTGCTGATGCCCACGGGAAACAGCCGGCTTGCAGCCGTGCGCTGAGCCTCGGCACGCTCCAGAATCGCGAGCAACTCTGGCGTCGAAGTCAGCATCTCAGCGCGCCAAGGTACGGCTAGATTGACCTGATAATGTTCGCGGGTCACTTGTTCGGCCGTGGAGTCCAGGTGCGCAAAGAGTGCCGTGGCCGGCCCGGGCAAATTGCAGATCCCTGGTGCGGCCGTACGCTCGGCGGCGGCAATTCGCTGCTCGTCGGCCGGATGAGTCTCCAACCACTTTGTTCGTGGTTTCGCGTCATGGTGCGCCGTTTTGCTCAGAATCTCGGCAGCCGGATGATTGCTCGCGGCACACATGAGCTGCGGCAGGTTGGCGGCCAGCCGCCCTTCGGCATAGGTCACTTGCAGCCAATCGTAGGCCAGCCGCTGACCCGTGCTCAGCCGAGGCAGCTGCTCCATGGTGGCGCGAAACGACTCGACCCCGCAGACCTGAGCCTCGTAGCGATCGGCGTCATACTCCATCTGCCGCATCAAGAAGGCGCTGATCGCGTGCCCTGCGACCATGAACACCCAGAGCACGCACCGCGACAGAAAAACCGCGAATCGACACATCGCCACCAGCAGCAAGATATACGGTACGCCCAACTGGCTGGCGCTGGCGAGCCGCTGATCCCAGGCATCGCGTTCAAACACCAGCCGTGCAAACCAATCGTTCAGCGCGCGGATCACATACGACAGGCGCAGGCCCCCGCCCTGTGCGAAGTGCCCCAGTTCATGGGCCAAGACGCCGGTGAACTCGCGCAGACTGAGGCCGTAGACCAGGGGTAACCCGATCGTCAACACCAGGTCCTTGCTGAATGTGCTGCGCAATCCCCGCCGAAAGCCGGCCGACGCATTGACGTTGCAATCGAGGTCGACCCGCTGCGGAAACGGCGCGCCGAGCCGCTGGCACAGCGCTTCGAGTACCGCCCGCAGCAACGGCTGGTCATCCAAGGCGATCGAATGAGGGGCAAACCGCTGCTGCCGCCGTGCCAAGATGGGTTTGATCATAAACACCAGCACCGTGACGCCGGCGAACAGCGGTGCCACGGCGAAAACGGCGCGATAAGCACCGGGGCGATGTCCCATCGCCTGAGCTACGCCTACGCTCGCGTACCAGTACATCGCGTAGGCAATCGTGGCGAGCAACAGCAAATACAGTCCCGGCAGCAAGACCATCATGATGGCCACCACGGCCAGTCCCAGCCGATACAAGCGCGACTTGGGGATCGGCGCAATCGGCTCCGCCAGCGCCGCCGCGATGTCGGCCGGAGTCAGCGCCGGAGGTTCTTCGCTCGGGGTGTCCTGGGAGACAACCGATCCGGTCCTTTGCCCTGCGTCCATGCTTGCCTGCCCTGCGATGAACGACGCGCCGCGAACTCAAGCTCAATGACCCAATATTCCGTATCCGTGTCGAGCCAATCAAGCAAATTGTCGTCAGTGGGCGAGTTCTCCGTCCGCGTTGTCCCCCGACGGCGGCCACTGTGACAGGCGCTGCCGTGCCGACTCGTAGGCCGCCGGGTTGTTGACATTCACGACACAGGCCAGCTCAGGATCGACGCGGCGCAAGTCGTCTTCTGCGACGATTGCGACAGTCGCGGCCTCGGCCAAAGCGAGCAATCGACGCTCACCTTGGGCCAGCAACGATTCGATTCGCGGCAGCAAGGCCCTCGCATACACGGCCACGAGCGGTTGCAGCCGCCCGCCGACGCTCGGCAGCGCGACGTCGTGCTCGGCCAGCCGCGCGGCGAGCAAGGCGATCACCCGAGGGTCGATGAACGGGTAGTCGACGCCCGTCACGAACGCGGCACGAAGCTGCGGATCGACGGCGCGCAGGCCCGACCGCAATCCTTCCAACGGCCCACTTTGTGCGACCAGGTCGCGGACGATCTTGGTCTGCGGGGGCAGTTCCGGCAGATCTTGCCCCGTGGCCGCCACGACGATCACCTCACGGGCCGCCTCGCCGGCGAGGCGCACGACCCGCCCGAGGAGCGTCTCGTCGCCCAACGGAAGCCAGGCCTTGGGCCGGCCCATCCGGCGGCTTTCGCCGCCGCACAACACGATGGCCGCGAGCTGATCCATGTCGTACAGGCTCGCATCTCACGCGCCGCGCTCGCGGCGGAGCGCTTGTTCAGCGTACTGCGGCGAGGGCCTCGATTTGCCGATGCACTTCGCCGACGATCGTCTCCTCGACGCTGGGTGCCCAACGCGTCGGCTGGCCGTAGTAGACCATCGCGCCGCCGCCTTCGTAGCCGCCTTCGACCAGCACGCGCCGCGACGGGATGTAGGCCATCACGTCGTTCGTGTAGCCGGCCACCCAGGTGCGCGTCGGGCCGAACTCCTGCTTCAAACGCAACGCGTAGTCGACCACTACCTCGCCGCCGAGCAGGATCCAATCGAGCTGCCGGCCCAATCGCCAGACTTGCACCGGATATGGATAACTCGGCGCGAGGCTCCCCTCGGCCTCGATCCGCGCGAGCAGGGACTTGGCGCGGGCGGCTACATACCGATCGCTGCCCTGACTGTCGGCGACCAACTGGTCGCGCGTGGGCAACGTGTCGAAGGCCACGTCCACGCGCGCGAGGCTCGCCTCGACGTGCGGCGTCAGGGGCGTCAGCACGCCCGCCAACGCCTCGTCGACCGCCGCTGCCAGGCGCCGGCCGTACTCTTCGGCCAACGCCACTTCGCGGCGCGGGATCGGATTCTGATCGGCCCCGCAGCCGGCCCAGAACAAAGCCACGCAGTCGGGGTGCGCCGCCTCGAGCGCGATCTGAGCATGGCCCGGATAGTCGCCGGACCATTGGTTGCCGCTGAGCACGGTGGCGTGGCACGCATAGCCAAAGGCCACCGCGCGCAACTTGCCGTCCGGGTCGCGCACCGCCAGCACCGGTACGTCGTAGTCGACCGGGCCGACCAGCCGGCCCTGCGAGCGCAGCGCGGGCACCGCGGCCTCGGCGTTGTTGCGCCGATTCACGGCAACCGTCGACCGCCCGATGCCATACGCCACTTGCGCCGGCTGCAAGGCCGCCAGCGCGTCGCCCACGGCTCGCTCGATCGCGTCCTGCAAGCGCTCCACGTAGTTCTGCACGAGCTGCGATTGCCGCACGTCAAGAAAATACATCGCGGCCAGGTTGTGGCCGACTACCGGGCCGCTATGCGTGTGCGAAACGCAGATGGCCACCTGCTCGCGGGCCAGTTGGAATCTGTCCTCGAGCCGGCCGCAAATGGTCTCGGCCAGGACGCGGTCGATTCCCACCAGGTCGAGCGTGATCAGGCACATCCGCCGCTGTTGCGCATCGACCAGCACCAGCGCCTTGGCCCACAGGTCGGTCAGCTTGCCGTCGGCCGGCTTGTCGCGCGAGGCGTAGCCCGACATCCACATGAACTCGGCCGGCGTGATGTTCACCTTGGCTGCGCCAGCCTGCCAGAGTTCGTCCGCTGCTAGAGCGCCAGTTGGAAGACCGAGCAGGCAGCCGGCCAGCACACCCATCCAGATCGAACATCGTGTCATGTTTCACCGCAGGCTAAGCAGGTACGCGATCAGGTCGGCCATCGCCTGACGGTCGATCTGTTGTTCCAAACCCTCGGGCATCAGCGACAGCCCCGTGCTGCGCAGTTCTTCGATCTCGGTCCTGAGAATCGTGTCGCTGGCCGCCTCGGCCCGGGTGAGCGTGACACTCGTGGCCGACTCGGTGGTGAGCATGCCCGTCATGGCGCGGCCGTCGCTGGTGACCAGCGTGTAGTTGACGAACTGTGGATTGACCTCGCGATTGGGGTCGAGCACGTTCAGCAAGATCGCTTCGGCCCCGCGATTCTGGACCGTGGCCAGGCTGGGCCCCAGCTCGTGGCCGGCGCCCTCGGCCTTGTGGCACGCGGCGCAGATCTTCTTGAAGACTTCGCGTCCCCGGGCGGCGTCGCCCTTCAGCTCCAGGCACTCGCGATAGGCATCGACCACCTCTTGCCGCCGCGCCAATTGCACGTCGGCCAGCACGGCCTCGGCCCGGCTGCGAATCTCGGAGTCGGAATGCTCTTTGAGCTGCCGCAGCCGCGCCGGCTCGAAGTCGCCGGGGCGCACGCTTTGTGCCTCGATCGCAGCGAGCAGGGCCAACGACCAGGGCTTGCGTCCGAACAGCAGTTCGGCCGCCTCGACGCGCAGCCGTGGGCCCAATCCGGGCCAGGCCTCGAGTAGCACCTCGGCCACGGCCGCGTCGTCATAGCGCGCCAGCGCCTTGACGGCGGCCACTTGCACGACTTGCGGTTGTTGCGAGGCGAGCAACCGGGCGAAAACTTCGCGCGTTTCGACGAACGGCCGCAAGGCCAGCGCCGGTACCGCTTCGGCCCGCGTCGCGGGTGATTGGCGCTGGTCGTCGACGAGCGACCGCGCTTCGTCGACCAGTCGTTCGACGAGCGCTTGGGCCGAGGCCAGCAAACGGGGTTCGGGAATCGCGTCGGCCAGGGCTTGCCCGCGACGCGCCAACGCGTTGCGATATGCCAGGACGCAGGCAAAACGCGTGGCGGCCAGCTCGGGCGGCAAATGCTCCAGCGCCGGCAGCACGACCGCCATGTCGGCCTTCGCGCCCCGGCCAGCCGCCTGTTCGGCCAAAGCCACGAGCAGCGGGCGCCGCGCCACATCGCCGCAAAACGGCCCATCAGCCAGCAATTGTGCCAGAACCTGCTCGCCGCTCTCGGCGAGCGAGCTCTGGATCGCGACGCGCATCCAGCGATCGGCCGCATCGCGCCGCGCCAACTCGACCAAGGGCGCGATCCGCTCCGCCGTGGGCAGATCGCCCAAGGCGAACGCCACCTCGTAGCGCACGTGCAAGTCGTCGTCGCCGGCCATCGCGACCAGCCGGGCGCGCACGTCGCCCCATGCACCTGCGCGATGTCGGGCAATTCGCACCGCGTGCCTTCGAACTCCGGGGTCGGCATCGGCCATGGCCCGCAAGAGCGTGGCTGGCTCGAGCGCCGCCAGGCTGTTCAAGGCATAGAGTGCCCGCATGCGCCCGATGGCGCTGGGCGAGCGTTGCACACGGTCGGCGAGCAATCGCTGCGCCTCGGGATCACGCCGCTCGTAGATCAGCCGCGCCGCCGTGTCGACGTGCCAGCCGTTGGCGTGTTCCAACAGGCCCACCAGCTCGGCCGTCGTGGCTTGCGACAATTTCGGCGCAGGACGATGGCGATACCCCTCGGGCACCAGCCGGTAGATGCGCCCGCGGTCGCGGCCATTCGTCAAGTCGAGATGCTTCTTGATCACCGGCGGCAGGCTCGCCGGGTGTTCGATCACTTCCCGGTAGACGTCGAGGATATGCAACGTACCGTCGGGCGCGTTGATGAACTGGCACGGCCGGAACCAGACGTCGGTCGACGCCAACAGCTCGACGCCCTGATCGATGCGCTCGGCCACGTGCTGGATGCCGCGGCGATCGATCCGCTTGCGATGCACGATGTTGCTGCCGACGTCGCCGATGATCGCCACGCCGCGCAGCTTTTCGTCCCAGGCATCGCCGCGATAGATCGTCGTGCCGGTGGCGCTGGTGAAATAGCCTGCTGCGCGTCCGCCCCCCTCGACGATGCCGGGCACCACGCCGGAGACCCGCAGCCGCGTACGGACCAGGCGCCAGGGCTCGACCGGACTGATGCGAAATACCTCGGCCTGCGGACCATCGGCCGCGATCGATTGGCGCGCCCCGGGCGCAACCAAGAACGGGTTGCGCGCCAGGTCGGCTTCTTCGTACATGATCTGCTGGAGGTGATCGCTGTTCGAGCAAACATATCGCACGCCCCAATCGTCGAATGACAGACCGTGCTGGGCACCGCCGCTCGTGGTCTCGAACGCGAGCGTGCGCGGGTCGAAGGCAAAATCCCGGCCGCGCAACGACACCGGGCCGGCCGGCGACGCATCGCCGGACGCCGCATCGCCACCCCAAAGCTCCTGCGGAGTAGCGACCGTGGTAATCTCGCCGCCCGTGCTGCTGGCCGAGCCGTAAATGCGATTATCGAGGCCCCATTGGAGCGAATTCACCAGTCCCTGGACGTTGCTGGTGCTGAAGCCCTCGTACACCGTGCGGCGCAGATCGGCGCGGCCGTCGCCGTCGGTGTCCTTGCAGTAGTCGAGCCTGGGGGCATCGGCCACGAACACGCCGCCGGCGTAACAGGCCACGGCCGTCGGCCACAGCAACCCGTCGAGAAACACCGTGCCGCGGTCGAATCGCCCGTCGCCGTCGGTATCTTCCAACCGGTGCACCCGGCTCAAGCCCTCGTCGCGATTCTCCGAGTAGCCGCGCATTTCGACGACGTACAGCCGGCCGTCTTCGTCGAACGCCGCGGCGACGGGATCGGACACGAGCGGTTCGGCGGCCACCAACTCGACGCGAAAGCCCGGCACTGTGCGCATGCTGGCCAGCGCCTGCTCCGGCTCGAGCGGCTCGATGCGCGGCAGCTCGGCCGAATAGTCTTTATCGACCGAGTCGGCCACCGGGTCGGCCGCCTGCAGCATCAGGCAGGCCCCACAGACGGCCGCCAGGAATAGTCCACACAGTCCGGGGACCTTGGCTCGCAGATTCATGCTTGTTCGTATCCAGGTCGATCGTATCCAGGTCGGCCATCGCAGCCGATCGTAGCCCGATGGCCGGCGCCCCTCAACTTGTGGCGGCAGTTTCTGGGCCGCAAAGCGCATCGCCGTGCCGGTCATTTCCAGCGCGCCGGCGATGCGATACCATGGGGCGACTGCTCGAAAACGTGTGTCATTTCCTTCAAGGAGGAAGTCTCTTGGCGCGACGTCGCTTGCCGCCTGCCGACCAGCTCATCCACGGCGATTGCGTGGCCGGTCTGGGCCGCCTTGCCGAAGGCAGCGTCGACCTGGCTTTTGCCGATCCGCCGTTCAACATCGGTTACGACTACGACGTTTACGATGACCGGCTGCAATGCGACCAGTACCTCGACTGGTGCCGTACATGGACGCAGTCCGTGATCCGTGCGCTCAAGCCCAACGGCACGTTCTGGCTGGCGATCGGCGACGAGTATGCCGCCGAGCTGAAGGTGATGCTGACGCGCGAATTGGGCCTCACCTGCCGCAGTTGGGTCGTCTGGTATTACACCTTCGGGGTCAACTGCAAGCAGAAGTTCAGCCGGTCGCACGCCCACCTGTTTCATTTCGTCAAAGACGCCCGCGATTTCTATTTCGACACCGAGACGATTCGCGTGCCTTCGGCGCGGCAGATGGTCTACGGCGATCGCCGCGCGCATGCCAAGGGCCGGCTCCCCGACGACACCTGGATCTTGCGGCCACAAGACGTGCCCGAGTGTTTTTCGCCGGAGGAGGACACGTGGTATTTCCCGCGCGTCTGCGGCACGTTCAAGGAACGCGCCGGCTGGCACGGTTGCCAGATGCCCGAGCAGCTCCTGGGGCGCATCGTGCGCGCATGCAGCCGCGAGGGCGACCTGGTGCTCGATCCGTTCGGCGGCAGCGGTACGACGCTGGCCGTCGCCAAGAAACTCAAGCGCCGCTACCTGGGCTTCGAGCTGTCGCCCGAGTATGCCGCGCGGATCGAAGCGCGCTTGGCCGCGATCGCGCCGGGCGATCCCCTCGACGGCGCCGAGCAGCCCACGAAGAGCGCCCCGAGCACGGCGGCCGGCCGCCGGTTGGAAGACAAACACAGCACCGCGCCGCCGCGCCGCCGCAAGCCGGCCGCGGCCGGCCGGCAACAGGAAATCAAATTCGTCGACAAGACCTCCCGCCGCCGTGCCAAGGCCTGAGCCGCACGCTGTACCATCATGAAATTTGCCATCTGTAACGAGACGTTCCTCGATTGGCCCCTGGATCGCGCTTTCGCCTTTGCCCGCGAGTGTGGCTACACGGGCATCGAAATCGCCCCGTTCACGCTCGACTACGACGCCCGTAGAATCAGCGCCGCGCAACGTGCAGAAGTCTGCCGGCTGGCGACTGAGGCCGATTTGCAAGTCATCGGCCTGCATTGGCTGCTGGCCAAGACCGAGGGCTTCTATCTCACCACGCCCGACGCTGCCGTGCGCCGGGCCACGAGCGCGTATCTCGGCGACCTGGCCCGGTTGTGCCAGGACCTGGGCGGACGGCTCCTGGTGCTCGGCTCGCCGCTGCAGCGCAACCTGCTGCCCGGCGTGACGCACGAGCAGGCCCTCGACTACGCGGCCGACTGCCTGACGGCCGTGCTCCCCGTGCTCGAACAGACCGATACGATCGTCGCCGTCGAGCCGCTCGGCCCGGCCGAGGGCGATTTTCTCAATCGGACCGACGACGCCGTGCGCCTGATCGAGCGGATCGGCTCGCCGCATTGCCGGCTACATCTCGACTGCAAGGCCATGTCGAGCGAACCGGAACCGATCGCCGACAACATCCGCCGGCACGCCCCGTGGCTGGTTCACTTTCACGCCAACGACGCCAACAAGCTCGGCCCCGGCATGGGCGACGTCGATTTCGTGCCGATCGTCGAGGCTCTGGGCCAGATCGACTACCAGGGTTGGGTCTCCGTCGAGGTGTTCGACTATTCGCCGGGCGTCGAGCGCCTGGCCCGTGAAAGCATCGAGCACCTGCAAGCCTGCCTCGAGCAGGTGACGGGCTGAGCGGCGAACGCCGCACGCGATGCGCGCCGGTCAGGTTTCTGGGTCCGCGCGTTACCGCACCGCGCAGAACATGCTCGCAAGGCAACCTGATTCCGAGGCGACCGCGAGCGGTCGTTCCCCGCTCAGGTGAAGTTGTAAAAGCCCTCGCCAGGTTCGTAGTCGAAGGGCGAGTCGAGATTGTACTGGTAGTAGTAGCCGTAGTAGGCATTGCGGCGCCAGCCCCAATCTTGCTGGAAGTAGTCGAAGCCTGTGCCACCGACGAGTTTGTCCGCGACTCCGTCGTCACCGCCGTTGAGCGAGTCGCTGTCGCTGCCGCCATCCAGCTCGTCGTAGTCCAAGCCGCCGTCGAGGTAGTCGTTGCCGCTGTGTCCGAACATGTAGTCGGTGCCGCTTTCCCCGTAGAGGAAATCGTGGCCGTCGTAGCCATACATGCGATCGTTGCCGGCGCCGCCCCACAGCGTATCGTTGCCATAGCTGCCGACGAGGGCGTCGGCACCGCTGCCGCCGTACAGGACGTCGCCGCTGTAATCCCAACCGGCGTACAACAGGTCGTCACCGCCGTTGCCGTACAGGTAGTCGCGGCCGTTGCCGCCATCGAGCGTATCGGCCGCGTAGGAGCCAACGAGGACGTCGCTGCCGTTGTTCCCGTACGCAGCCGTGCGAAGATCGGAGGTGTTATTGAAGTAGTCGTCGCCGGGGCCGCCGTAAAAGTTCACTTTGCGCGACCAGACGGCCGACGCGGCGAAATACCAGGTTTGAGAACCAACGTCCGACGAGTAGGCGCTGACCCGGTAATACGCGGTGCCGCCGTAACTCTCCGAGGCTACGCTCACGTCGGATCGCGTGTACTGGTCACCGTAGATGGCCAGCTCTCCGGAGTAAGAGTTGACGAACGCGTTGACCGACATCACGCGGCGCGATTCGAGGGCCTCGATCGCCGAAAAACGGCTCCCGACCCGGCAACGGCTTGCCGTCCGGCGCGTCGCCGGCTTGCGCCCCAACATTCTGGACAGGATTGTGAACATGTCCGCCTCCACGTGCGTCGAGTGTTCTTGCGTACCAGGCACTGCCCTGTAAGCGGCGTCCGCGCGGAAACGTTACACGGACGACCCAAAACGCACGTCGACGCGAGGACTATCGTCGCCCGGGAGGCCCGTAGTGGCAGGGCTCAGATCAGGTCAAATCGCGATATTCGCGGGCCTGGAAGATGAGCATCGTCAACAGAATGCCGCCCAGCGTGATGCCCAACAGGGCCAGGCTCGCGGAGTAGGCGGAGATTGGCACGAACAACTCCGGGTCGGGCACGCGCGTGCCGAAAGCCGATCCGAGATCGTAAACCATCGCCTTGCCGTAATAGTTCACGGCCACGCGCTTGATGATGCCCGGCATGTTGCCGATCAGCAGCTCCATGAACAGCGAGTAGACCAGGGCGATGATCGTCGAGTGCCGAAACGTGACGGCGAACAGGTGGAACACGGCCACATAGGCGATGGTCGTAAACAGCACCATCGGCAAGTACAGGCGCAGCGCCATCTCGCCCACCTCGCCCGCCAGCTTGCAGTAGCTCCAGAAGCTTACCACCACGAGCCCCACGACGAGCGGCAACGTGGCCAGCAGCTTGGCCAGCAGGATCATGCCCCGCGGCACCGGCCGGATGAGCAGGAACAACAGCGTCCGATCTTCGCGATCGCCGCCGATGCTCATCGTGCCATAGGCCAACGCGCACACCGGCACGATGAACGACGCAAACAGGTAGATGACGAACTCCTCGCTGAACGCCGCGAAGGCCGATTCGCGCGTGAGAAAGTCATCGCCCGCGGCGCCAAACGTGTAGTGCCGGCGCACGAGAAACAGCGCGCAACCCAAGAGCGGAAACGCCACCATCAACGTGCTCGCCGACCAGAGCAGCCGCGAGAACGAGAGGAAGATCAGGGTCGCCCAGGCCCGCAGGAGCTTCATTGCACCCCCTGTTCCAGGTAGCCGAACACGGCATCGGCGCCGGTGTCGAGCGTCTGGAGTTTGCGGACTTCGAGCCGATGCTCGATCACCAGGTCGGTCAGGCGGGCAAAGAACTGCAGGGGGTTGCGCGTGCGCACGGTGACGGCGTCGCCGCGAACTTCGACCGAACGCACCTCGAGATCGCCCACCAGCAGCGCCGCCAGCTTGCGCGGCGGCTCGGCGACGATCTGCACGGTGAACGGCTGATCGTCGATCAGGTTGCGCACTTCGGCCAAGGTGCCCGAGGCGATGACCCGGCCCCGGGCCAACATCAGGATCGAATCGGCCAGGCTCTCGACCTCGACGAGAATGTGGCTCGACAGCAGAATCGTCTTGCCGAGTTCGGCCTGCTTGACGAGCAGCCGGCCAAAGTCGCGCCGCCCGCCCGGATCGATGCCGTTCATCGGTTCGTCGAGTAGCAGCACCTCGGGATCGTGCACCAGGGTCTGCGCGAGCTTGATGCGTTGCCGCATGCCGTGGCTGCAGCCGGCGATGCGCCGATTCGCGCGATCGGTCATGCCCACCTCGGCCAGCGAGCGTTCGGTCCGCTCGCGGGCCTCGCGGCGCGAATAGCCGTAGAGCCGGGTCATCGTGTAGACGAAATCGCGCCCGGTCATCTCCTCGTAGAAATTGTTGATGTCCGGGCTGAAACCGAAGGCATACTTGGCCGCCGCGCTCCAGGCGCGATGATCGCCGATCAGCACCTGGCCCTGCGTGGGGCGCAACTGGCCGCTGGCCAGCTTCATCATCGTCGACTTGCCCGCGCCGTTGGCGCCGAACAGCCCCGTGATGCCGGGCCCGATCCGGCACGACACGTCGTTGACGCCGATCACCGGGCCGTAGAATTTCGTGACGTGGTCAAAGGTCAGCAGCATCGCACCCAACATCCGCGCGGGTTATTCGACGATATCCACGGCCCGCACCCGTTGGACGAGCAACAACAGCGAAATCGAGCAGACCACCGTCAGGATGATCAGCGCCGAATAGGCGAAATTGACGTCGATCTGCTCATTGAACGAACCGAAACACAGCCGGCCCACGGCGCGCATGTCGCGCCACGGATCGAGCAGCCGCCAGTATTGCGCGTATTCCGGGTCGCTGGCCTTCTCGAGCATCTGCGAGATGCTGCCGAACAGCACGAACACGCTCGACCAGGTGATCGCGATCGGGGCCACGCGCTGCAGATAGGCCGACAGCGTCGTGATCAGAATGCTCAACACGACGCACAGCACCAGGCCATACACGACCACCGAGACGGGGATCCGCCAGTTGTCGATCCAGTACTTGGTCGACGAGGTGAACAACCCGTATTCGACGAACAGGACCAGCGCCGGCAGCACGGTGAGGATCATCACGATGGCACTCACGGCCAGCAGCTTGCCGACGATGTAGTGCCGGCGATCGATCCGGCGCGACAGGTAGAAAGGCAGCGATCGCAGGCGAAAATCGGAGCCCACCAGCAGGCTGCCGGAAAACGCCAGCAAGATCATCACCACGATGCTTTGCCGCTGCATGAACTGGATGTAGCCGCTTTCCTCGTCGCCGCTGGGCTGCGAACTGAAGCCGAAGCCGCGCAGCAGCGTTTCCTGTGCATCGCGCGGGATCTCGAACTGCGTGACGGCGTAGATAATGGCCCAGTAGAGGATGAAATTCAGCAGCCCCAGCCCGAGCACGACCCAGTACGACTTGCGACGGAAGACCTGCAACAGGCCCACGCGCATGATCGCCAGGCAGCTCCACCAGGGCGAATGCAGCTTGCCGTGCCAGCCGTGATAATGCGCGACGTCAAGCCCCATGCGTCAGGTCCTCGACGGCCGGATGCTTTTCGACGGCGGCCGGCCGCGTCAGGGCGCCGTGCTCGGCGGCCACCTCGGCGGCATGCGCGTCTTGATCGGTCACGCGGTAGAACAATTGCTCGAGATCTTCCTCTTCCTGCGCCATTTCGACGATCACGATGCCGGCCCGGCGGGCCAGGTCGAAAAAGCCGGCCGTGGAAAACCCCGCCGGAATCGTGACCATGACCTTGTTCGCCGACGACGGGGGCGCGACCTCGAGCCCGGTCTCGGCCAACGCCGCGAGAAACGCCTCGCCGGCGCCGCCGTCCCAGGTAATGTGGTAACGGTTGCCGGTCGCTTGGCGCAGCTCGTCCATCGTGCCGGCCCGTACGACGCGCCCCTGGTGCAACACGACGATCTGCTGGCACAGCCGTTCGACGTCGCCCAGGAGGTGCGTGCAAAGGATCACGCTCTTTCCCGTCTCGGCGATCAGGTCTTCGATCAGCCGCAGCATGGCCACGCGCCCGGCCGGGTCGAGGCCGTTCGTCGGTTCGTCGAGCAGCAGTAACTGCGGGTCGTGGACCAGCGCTGCGGCCAGCTTGAGCCGCTGCAAATTGCCGGTCGAGTATTCTTCCAACTGGCGATAGCGCAGCTCGCCCAGGCCGACGTAATTGAGCACTTCGTGGGCCCGGCGCCGCGCATCGCGGTGCGGCATGCCGTACAGGTCGCCCGCCAGGGTGACAAACTCCACGCCGCGCAACACGGGCACCGTGGCCGCGGCCTCGGGCATGTAACCCACTCGGGCCCGCAAGTCGGTCGAACCGGTGCGCAGATCGCAGCCCAGGATGGTGCCGGAACCGGTGTCGGGCTCGAGCAGACCCAAGAGAATCTTCAGCAGCGTTGATTTGCCGGCGCCGTTGTTGCCGACCAGGCCGATCGTGCCCGGCTCGAGCGACAAGTCGAGTTCCCGCAACGCATGTACGTGGCCATAGCTGCGGCTGACGTTGCGAATGTCGACCAACGGCATGACGGCTGACCGCGGGATCCTGCGAACTAGCATCCGGCGGGCAGACACGAGCAAGGCCGCCGACCAAGCGCTCGATTCTATCACTCTGGCGCGTGGTCGGGCACCCTGCGGGCAGGATCAAACGGCGGAAATTCGAGCCGTACCGGCGAGTTTTTCGCTCCCGGGCGGCAAGTGGCCGGGGGGGAACTCGCTGTCTCAGCCGGCTTTCTTGGCGAGCAACTCTTCCAGCAAGCGAGCTAGCATTTGAATGTCGCGCTTCTTTTCGATGTGCTCGACCCGCGTCGCCGGCACCTTCAACTTGCCCAAGGTCGCGTTGACGTTCTTCCACAGGCGTTCGGCCTGCTTGCCTTCGGCCAGGTACAGATCGGTTACCAGCTCGCCCAACCTCTGGAGCGAAATGGTCTCTTGGTTGTTGTAGTAGTTGCGGACGATCTGCTGTTGATGCTTCGAATACTCGGCCATGGCAGTTCCGGTTCCTCGGGCGGTCGTCGTCAACGTCGCGGCATCAAGGCTGGGACGGGGCGGCTGCGGGCTGCCCCGGCGCTGGTGTCGCCGGTGCCGGTGCACCGGGGGCCGCCGCGGCAGGCTGGCCGCCTTCGGCCGGCGCGGCGCCGGCAGGCTGTTCGCCACCGGCAGGCGCAATCCCGCGCAGCTTATTTTCCGTGGCCTTGAGCCTCTCCTCATATTCGGCTTTTCCGCAGCCTGCGACGAGCGTTACCGCGGCCAACAACAAGAGCCGCCCGATGTTTGCACAGGTTGCGACACGGGTGCGGCTGGCAGATAATCGAGTGTTCGACATAATCGGTAGGCCCGAAGAATGCTCAAGCGTCGGCCCGCGACAGGATCAACCGCTGCCGGTGCGGTGGTCGTGACCGTTCAGCGGGCAGTTTGTGCGGTGCAGGCTGCCGGTGTCAATTGTAGGAGCCACCACCGGCGCGGGGTTCTGGGCCGCGGCGGTTGTCAGCCGCCCGCACGAGGGATAGCGATCTTTGAAACAAGTCGTCGCGATCGTTAAGCCGTACCTGGTCGAGAAAGTGCTCGAAGCGCTGCGCCGTGCGCCCCTGGAGGCCTGCAGCGTCCGCGAAGTGAAGGGCTACGGCCGGCAGAAGAACTATCTCGACCAGTATCGGGGCAGCGAATATGCCCTGGCCTACCTGCCCAAGGTCGAAATCACGCTCTGGGTCGACGACGCCCGCACCGAGGAGATCGTCCGGCGCATCGTCGAAGTGGCCCGCACCGGGCGCATGGGCGACGGCAAGATCTTCGTGCTGCCGACCGCCGCCGGTACCCGGACCATCGACTTGAGCGAGGCCGCTTCGGGGCCGGCCAAATGAAGGGGTCGGTGCCGTGAAGCGATTCGGGCTGTCCGCGCTGAGTTTGCTACTGGCTTGCGCGCTGCTGCCGCCGCGGGCCGCGGGTGATGACGACACCTTGGCGTGGCGGTTCCAGCCCGGCGAGTCGCTGCTGTGGTCGACCGATCAGGAATTGCGCAACGCCTCGTACAAAAACAAGGTGCGCTACGAGACGGTCAACCACAGCGAGATCGGCATCTGTTTCGACGTGCGCGAGGTGGACGCTTCGGGCGTGGCGGCGGCGCAGATGCGTTTTGAATACCTGGCCCTGGAAATCTCCAACCCGCAACGGCGCGTGGCCTTCGACTCGCGCAAACCGGAAGAGAACGTTGCTGCCCGCAATGCGGCGCGGCTGTATGCCCCCTTCTTCACGGTCGTGATCAACGTCCGCATCACACCGGCCGGCAATTTCGTCGACATCCGCGTGCCCGAGCACACGGTCGAAGTGGCGATGAACGTCCCCGGGCGCGAGCGGTTGATCGGCCTCTTGCGTCCCGAGACGTTTGCCGACGGCTTCCAACAGCTCTCCGGCCCCGGCTGGGTGATGTTTCCCGAGAATCCGCCCGGCGCCCACTCGGTCTGGGAACACAAGCTGGTCGCCAAGGCGCAAACCGGTCTGCTGCAGCGGCTCACGACGCGCTACGAGGTGGCCGGCATCGAAATGCAGAAAGATGCACGCATCGCGCGGATCAAGTTCACCGGCAGCACCTCGTTCAACGAAAGCTCGGGCGTAAGCGTCACGCGCCAAGAACACCAGGGCGAAGCCACGTTCGACCTTACGGCTGGCAGACTGATCGGCGCCCAACAGCGTCAAAGCCTCGATCTGGAACTGATGTCCCCCGCCGGTCCGGTCAAGCAGCAACTCGATGCGACGACAAAGAATGCGCTCATCGTGCGTCCGGCAAAACCTGCCGGCCCGGCAGCCCCTCCGGGCAATCCTTAATTCCCCGCCAGCGACCGCAGCCTATCGGCCAGTGGGAAAATCTCTAAACTGGCGACAGTGATTTTCCGGCTATTTTCCAGGGAGACCTTCCCGTGTATCGGCGCACTCGATTCTTCACGCCATGGCAACCAACTGCGTTGCTGAAGGCCGTCGTATTGCTGCTGTCATGTGCGGGACTGCCTCTGGTCGCCCGGGCAGACGACGAGCCCATACGCTGGCGGTTTTCGGCCGGCGAACAGTTCATGCTGCAGGTCGATCAGCAGTTCGAGGCGGCGACGATCGTGGGCGACAATTCGTCCAAGAGCAACGGCACCATGAGCATGCAGTTGCAGTTCAACGTGAAAGAACTGCTCGACAACGGGGCAGCGCGTTGCGAAATGGGCATCACTCGGATGCAGCTCAAGCTCGTAGCCCCGATCGCGACGCTGGAGTTCGACACGGCCAACAAGGAGGAGCCCGAAAATCCTCAGGCCCAGTTGATGGCCAAGGTGCTGCGCCCCTTCACCGAGTTGAAGTACACCCTGACCATCGATCCACGCGGCAACATCCTCGACGTCGAGTTGCCGAAAGACGCCGCCAAGAACCTGGCCAGCCAGTTGGGGAGCATACCCGGTGGCGGGCAGTTCAACGACCTGCTGAACGAAGAGACGTTTGCCCAAGGCTTCAAGCAGATGAGCGGCAACGGCTGGCTCATCTGGCCTGAAACGATGCCCGCCGTCGGCGACACCTGGAAACAGGAAGGTACCATCGCCAACCCCATCCTCGGCAGGCAAACGGAGATTTCGACGTTTCGCTACGAAGGGCCCGTCGAGATCGACGGCCACCAGCTCGAAAAGGTGGCCGTGGAGATCACCATGGATTACGACCCGGACGATCAGGCCAAACTCCCGATCAAGGTCAAGATCTCGGAACAGGAGCAAAAGGGCTATATCTACTTTGACCGCCAGGCCGGGCGGATCGATCACTCGGAGCTGACCCAGCACATCGACATGGATTTAGAGACCATGGGCCAGGCGTTCGAGCAGGAGATCAACGTCGAGACGAAATCCAGGTTCGAGCCGGCCGATGCCACCGGCGAGACGCAGTCGGAAAGCGAGTCGAAACCCGCCGGCGACGCCCCCGCGGCGCCCGGCACAGAATCGTCCGGCGACAAGGAAGCCGCGCCCGAAAAGAATTAAGCTCTTCGTGCCACGCCAGGCGCCTGCGGCCGGTCACACGGCCGCTTCGGCCAACAGCAGCAGCCGCTCGAACCGCTGGCGGTTTTGCTCGGTGTACTTCCAGAAATCGGCCAGCAGCTCCTGCCCCGCCGAGTAGCCCAACGGTCGGGCCAGCTTGTCCAATTCGATCGGGTCGTCGGGCACGTCGTGGTGCGCGGCGCTATTCATCAGCCGCAAGCGCGCCTCGAGCGTGCGCAAGAAGCGATAACTACCGGCCAGGTACTCCAGATCGGCCTGGTCGATATGGCCCGCGGCGTGCAGCGCGGCCAAGGCGTCGAGCGTGTTCGGCTGGCGGATCGCCGGCTCGTCGGCGCCGTAGCGCAATTGCAGCATCTGCACCAGGAACTCGACGTCGACCAGTCCGCCCGGCCCGCGCTTGAGGTTGGTGCGGCTGGCGTTGAGCTCGATGCGGCGGCGCATGTCACGAATGGCGGCGGCCCATTCATGTTGCCACGGATGTTCGTAGGCGGCGCGGCCGATCGCTGCCCAGGCTGCTGCGGCGGCGTGCGGCGAGCCGAAGACGACGCGTGCCTTGCAGAGCGCCTGTCGTTCCCAAAGCTGAGCCTCGCCGTTGGCGTAATACCGTTCGAATTCGGCCAGCGACGTGGCGAGCACTCCACTGCGACCGGTCGGCCGCAGCCGGGGGTCGACTTCGAACAGCCGCCCAAAGGGGCCCAGTTGGCTCGAGACCTTGATGATCCGCTGGCCCAATTCGCTGAAAAAGTGATTGTTCGTCGTCGTCTCGCTGCGGCGACTGCGCGACAAGGCGTGCGTCTGGCCGTCGGCCTGGTACAGGAAGACGATGTCCAGATCGCTGCGATAGGTCATCTCGCGGCCGCCAAACTTGCCGAGGGCCACGATCATCAACTCGCAGGGCATGCCCGCCCTTTCGCCCGACCCCACTAGCGGTTCGCCCAGCTTTTCCACCAGCTTGCGATACTCGTCGAGCGCGATCCGCTCGAGGCAGGCCTCGGCGATATCGGACAGCGCGGCGTTGGTCGCCTTGATGTCTTCCTTGCCCAGGATGTCGCGCACGCCCACCGCCAGCACCTGCGCATTCTTGAAGCTGTGCAGGATCGGCTCGATATCCTCCGCCCCGCGGCACAGTTCATCGAGCAGCTCGCGCAGATCGGCCAGTTCGGGCAGCTTGTTCAGCACCAGGCTGTCCATCAGGTCGTCGATCATGCCCGGGTTGCTGGTGAGAATGCTCGACAAGTACGGGCTCGAGGCGCACAGCTCGACATACAAGCGCAGCGAGGGCTCGTTGAAGCTGAACAGCTCCCAAAGCACGCCCTTGCCGCCCAGCGAGTCGGACACCTGGACCAGGTTCACGAGCGTCGAGTCGGGGTCGGGCGTGGCGGCGATCGCCTTGAGCAGGGCCGGCGCAATGGCGGCCAGAAAATGCCGGCAGCGGCGCGTCGACAGGAACCGCACCTTCTCTTCGCTCAGGGCCATCAAGTTGTCGTAGGCCTGCTGCACGTTGCGGAAGCGATGCCGCGCCAGCACTTCGGCGATGCGCTCCAGCGGCGGCGCGGGGTCGAGCACCAGGTCGACCTCCGGCTCGGTGGCCGCGTCGTCCGGAAACGCCTGGTGCAACAGGTGATCGAGCATCCGCCGATTGACGTCGGTCTTGGTGCGCAAGTCGGCCAGGAAGGCCGCCAGCGCCGTCCGCTCGGGCGTATCGGCATACCCCATGCGGATCGCCACTTTGCGCAGCTCCTCGGGCTGCTCGGGCAACAAATGCGTCTGCAGATCGAACATGATCTGCTGCCGGTGCTCGATCTTGCGGAGAAAGCTGTAATTGCTTTCCAACAGCGAGCGTTCCTGGTGCGTGAGGCAGCCGGCCTTTTCCAACTCGGCGATCGCCAGCAAGGTGTTGCCGGTGCGCAGATTCTCGAGGTCGCCGCCGTTGAGCAGCTGGAGAAATTGGATCACGAACTCGATATCGCGAATGCCACCGTGGCCCGTCTTCACGTTGCGGTCGTCGACGCCTTCGAGCAGGGTACGGCGCTCGATGCGCCGCTTGAGGGCCTTGATGCCCGTGATGTCGGCCAGCCCCAGGTAACGGCGATAAATCCAAGGCTCGAGCCGGCGCAAGAACCGCTGGCCCAATTCCAGGTCGCCAGCCACCGGCCGGGCTTTGACATAGGCCTGCCGTTCCCAAGTGCGTCCCAGGACGTCGTAATACTGCCAGGCTGCTTCCAGGCTCTGAACCGTCGGCCCACGTTCGCCCAACGGGCGCAGCCGCAGATCGACTCGGTAGACGTAGCCCAGCTCGGTGACTTCGGCGAGCAGCTTGACCAGCGCGCGGATCAACCGGTCGAAGTATTCCAGGTTGGTTTGCGGCTGCCGGCCATCGGTCATGCCGTCTTCGTCGTAGAGGAACACCAGGTCGATGTCGCTCGAATAGTTGAGCTCGACGCCGCCGAGCTTGCCCAGCGCCAGGACGACGAACTGGGCCGGCTGCCGGTCGGCCCGGCGGGGCGTACCACGACGTTCGCCCAGCTTGCGTCGCGCGGCGACCAGTGCGCCTTCGATCAGGGCGTCGGCCAGGTACGAGATCTGCGCGCTCACCGTGGCCAGCGGCTGTTCGCGGATGATGTCGCCGTAGCTGATCCGCAAGGTTTCGCGCCGCTTGAAGCGGCGCAGCGCGGCCATCACCAGCCGCTCGTCGCTCAGGCTGGCGACTTCGCTGGTGATCTCGTCGACCAGCACCTCGCGCGACACCGGCTGCCCGGCCGTCATCCGGACCAGGTCGTAGCTCTCGGCATCGGTGATCAGCAGGTCGCTCAGGTACTGGCTGGTCGAGAACAACTGCAGCAAGATCGGCAGCGCCTCGCGGTCGCGCTCGAACAGCGTGCCTAGCGACAAGGGATTGCGCGCCGCCGCGAAGAAGCGGTCGAGATTGTTCAGCGCCATGTCCGGGTCGCTCGTCCCGGGCAGGTGCTCTGCCAACTGGTCGGCCAAGTCGGCCAACAGGTCGAGCGTCAGCCCGCCGGTGGCCAGGCGGACCAGGCTCTGCTGACCCCGGGCCGGGTTGACCAACCCCAGACCTTGCAACCAAGAAGAGGCCGCCGCGGGATCGTCTAACAGGCGGCGAAGCGTTTCGATCTGCATGAAGGCGTCGCTTCCGACTGGCACTCAGGGGCGCCGATGTCGCGCCGCCACGCGCACCGACCGTCTCGAATCTCGTTGATGCGTGCTATCTAGTCTAATCGCCCGCCGCCGGTTGCGGACAGTTGATACACCTCGGGCCCCACGTGCTCGGGCACAATCTCGCCGAACAGCGTGAACGCGTCGGCGGCGACCACCCGGAGCGTGAGCAGTTGGCCCACCAGCCGCGGCCGGCCCTCAAAGACCACGATCCGATCGCAGGGCGTGCGGCCCGTGAGCTGCAACCGGTCGCCGTGGGGCTGCTCGTCGCCCGCGTGCTGCTTGCGGGCCAGCTTGCTGGGCCCTTCGACCAGGATTTCGACGTCGCGGCCGACAAAGGGCTGGTTGTCGGCATCGCAGATTTCGTTCTGAATTGCCAGCAACTCGTTGTTGCGGCGCCGCTTGACGTCTTCCGGCACGTCGTCCCGCATCAGCTCGTCGGCCTTCGTGCCGGGACGGGCACTGTACTTGAAGATATAGCAGTTCTTGAACCGCGCCTCGCGGACCAGCTCGACCGTCGCCTGGAAGTCGTCTTCCGTCTCGCCGCAAAAACCGACGATGAAATCGCTGGTCACGGCCGCCTCGGGCACCGTCGCGCGAATCCGGGCCAGCATCTCGCGGTATTCTTCGACCGTGTAGCCTCGTTTCATCCGCTTGAGCATCTCGTTCGAGCCGCTTTGCGCCGGCACGTGCAGGTACGGACAGACCTTGGGCAGATCGCGGACCGCCTCGAGCAGCTCCTGCGACATATCGCGGGGGTAGTTCGTGACGAAGCGAATGCGGTCGATCCCCTCGATGTCGTGAATCCGCGCCAGCAACTCGGGCAGGCGGACCTTGGCCCCGGCCCCCTGGTCCTGGTAACTGTTGACCGTTTGCCCCAACAAGGTCACTTCGCGACAGCCCTCGCCGGCCAACTGACGGACCTCGGCGACGATGTGCTCGGCCGGGCGGCTTTGCTCGGGCCCGCGCACCGAGGGGACGATGCAATACGTGCAGAATTTGTCACAGCCGATCATGATCCGCACGAACGCCTGATAGGGCGTCGGGCGCATCTGCGGATCGCGCAGCGGGTCGTAGCTCTCGAAGCTCCGCTCGATCTCGGCCCGGCTGCCGTCTTTGCGTCCCAGGCTCACTTCCATCCGCCGCTCGCCCCGCGCGGCGATGTCGGCCAACAGCTCGGGCACCTGGTGCAACTGGCCGGGACCGACCACCAGGTCGACAAACGGCGCCCGGCGAAAGATCAACTGCTGGTCTTTTTGCGCCATGCAGCCCAGCACGCCGATGATCTTGCCGGGATCGCGCTCTTTGGCGTGCTTCAATCGCCCCAGGGCGCTGTAGATCTTGTCTTCGGCATGCTGCCGCACGCTGCAGGTGTTGAACAGGATCGTGTCGGCCTCGCGCGGCGTGGCGACCAGCGTATAGCCCTGGGCCCTCAGGCTCGCGACGACCAGCTCGCTGTCGAGCAGGTTCATCTGGCAGCCGACCGTCTCGATATACAACCGCTTGCTCATGCGTCGGACGGGGGCTTTCGGGCCGTGGGGGGCGACCCGGTGGGGATTCACTCGCTGGAGTCAAACACACTTGGCCGCTACGAGGCCCGTTTGGCGGCGGCGGCCGCGGCCCGGGCTTCGGCGGCACGGCGGCGCTGTTCTTGCTCGACCTGGTCGCGGGCCTCGGCCAGCAGCCGGTTGTGCCGCACCAGCATCAGCCGGACCAGGGCCGAGGCGGCAATCAGGGCCGCGACGGCCCAAATCACGATGTCCCGGACTTCCATGTCGAGGCTCCTGGTCTGAACCACACGGCAGCCGCCCGCCTGCGACGGCAGAAACACTAGTCTAACCCACCCCCACAGCCGCCGACCAGGGAACGCGATCCGAAGTCGCGCGTGCTGGAGGGTCAGGAGCCGCTAGCGGTTTCTGGTCCGAAGCGTTCGCCGGGGGCGACGCGGTAGCCGCGCAGAAACTCGGCCGCCGGGAGCAGGCGCTTGCCCGAGGGCTGCAGCTCGACGAGCCGCAGGCCCCCCTGCCCCGTGGCGACGACCAGGCCATCGCCGGCGGCGGCGACGACCGTGCCCGGCGCCGCCGAGGGCGCGTCGGCGACCGTTTCGCAACGCCCCAGGATCAGCCGGACCGTCGAGCCGTCGGCCTTGTGCCAGGTGGTGTACGTCTTGGGCCAGGGCTCCAGCGCGCGAACTTGGTTCTTGATCTGCTGGGCCGTGCGCGACCAGTCGATCGCCCCGTCGGTCTTCTTGAGCCGGGGTGCACGCGTGGCCTGCGCCGGGTCTTGCGGGACCGGCTCGACGTGGCCGGCGTCGAGCCGGTCGATCACCTCGCAGATCAACGGGGCCCCCAGCGCTGCCAGGCGCTGCTCCAACTCGACGGCCGTCTCGTCGGGGCCGATCTCGAGCGAGGCCTGCGCCAGGACCGGGCCCGCGTCGATCCGAGGCGTCATATGAATGACCGACACGCCGGCTGCGGTCTCGCCGTGATAGATGGCCCAATTGATCGGCGCCGCGCCGCGGTAACGGGGCAGCAGCGAGCCGTGCAGGTTGACGCCCCCCAGCCGCGCCGTGGCCAGCGTCTCGGCCGCCAGAATCTGGCCGTAGTCGGCCACGACGAACAAGTCGGCGTTCCACGCGCGCAGCGTGTCGCGGGCCGCGTCGGTGTTGAGCGGCTCGGGGTCGAAGATCGGCGTTCCGTGCCGTTCGGCCACGGCCCGCAGGGGGCTCGGCTCGGGGACGGATTTACCCTTGGCCGGCCGTAGCGGCTGCGTCACCAGCGCCACGATCTCGTGCCGGGTGGCATAGAGCGCTTCGAACGTCGGCCGTGCAAACGGCCCGGTGCCCATCATGATCAAGCGCATGGCGCGGTCTCTGGGGCCTGGCCGGCGAACGCATCAGGTGCGGAGGCGTTCCAGCTCCGCAATCCGGGCCGCGATCTGGGTGTCGTCGCCAATTTCGCCGCTGCGACGCCGCGACTCGAAGTTGGTCTCGAATTCGCCCAGCACGTCGCGAACCTCGATCTGGCTGGTCTCATTCAACCGATCGATGAACAACACGCCGTCGAGATGATCGACCTCGTGCTGCACGGCCCGGGCAAACAGCCCCTCGATCTCCTGGTCGATCTCCTCACCCCGGAGGTTGTAGGCATTGATCGTTACCCGCTCGGGCCGGGTGACGTCGGCGTACAGCCCCGGCAGGCTCAGGCACCCTTCTTCGGCCGTGGCCGTGCCCTTGCGTCCGCTGATCACCGGATTGATGAACACCTGCTCGAGCTCGGGCTTCTCCGGATCGCTCTCCAGGTTGAGGATGAACAGCCGGTAGGGCAAATCGACCTGGTTGGCGGCCAGGCCGATGCCCTTGGCCTCGTACATCAGGTCGAACATCTGCCGTACCATGTGCTGCAACTCGGCGTCGACCCGCTTGAGCGGCTTCGAGCGATGGCGGAGCGTGGGATGGGGATAGTGAATGATCCGCATGGCACCGGGTCTGCGATCGGTGGGATAAACCCGCATTATATCGGCGCTCGGCGAACCGGCGAGGAGGCAATCCGGCCTGCCGCAGGCGAGCGTGCTTGCGTTGACCCGAGAAATTGCCGACTTCTAGAATCGAGCGGGGCCTGCCTTCCAACGCCGCTCAGAGCACGATGCGCGAATCGCTCTCGACGATCGAACCCAGCTTGACCGGCTGGCGCGCTCGCACCGCCGCGACAGATTCGTCGGCTGCGCGCGCGGCAGTCGGCACGGCTCCTGCGCGGCGCCCGTTGATCGGGGGCTCGGCCTGGGTGGTTTCGCTGCTGCTCCACGCCACGCTCCTGGTCTGGTCTGCGAACTGGCTGCTGCAATCACGGACTGCGTCCCCCGGCGCGGGCAGCGGGCGTCATCTGACCATGGTCGATCGCCCGGCCGATGCCTCCCCGCCGGTGGTGCGCGTGGGCGGCCCGCCCCCGCCACCTTCGGCCATCGATGCTCCGACCGAGGCGCCGGCGGCTCCGCCCGCGGCGGCTGCGCCGAGCAAACTGCCCAAGGCAGACGCCGAGGCCCCGAGTGCGCCGCGCGCCGGGGGCGACGGGCCTCCCGCTTCGCGTCCCGGGGCAGGCGGCGCCGGTGCAGCGACGACCGGCGTATTTGGCGTCGCGGGACGGGGGTTCAAGTTCATCTATGTCTTCGATCGCTCGGGCAGCATGGGCGGCTCCGGCCGCACGGCCCTCGACGCGGCCAAGAGCGAGTTGTCGGCCAGCCTGGAGCACCTGGGAGCGGAACACGAGTTCCAAATCATCTTCTACAACGAATCGCCCACGCTCGTGCCGTTTGCCGATCGAGGTCGTGAACTGGGCGCGGCGAGCCCGCAACACAAACAGCAAGCCGCGCGGTTCATCGCCCAGATCAACCCCGACGGGGCGACACGCCACGAACCGGCTTTGCGGGCGGCGTTGGCGCTCGACCCGGACATCATCTTCTTCTTGACCGACGCCGATCAGCCGGTGCTCACGCCGACGCAACTGGCCGAAATCCACCGGGCCAACCACCACGGCTCGATCATCCACACGATCGAGTTCGGGTTCGGGCCGGCCTTCGGCGGCCGCAACTTCCTCGCCGAGCTGGCCGAGCAGAACGGCGGCCGCCATCAATACGTCGACATCTCGCGGCTGCGTCGGTAGCCGTTTCTCACCGGGGGTCGCTTGCAACCGCCTCGACGCGCAGCCAACCTGTTGCAAGGTTGGTCCGTTGGGGGACCCTGTGGAGGAGAAACTGCCATGTTCCTGCCGTGCGGACGTTGGCTGGCAATCGTCGCGCTGGTGCTGTCGGCATGCAGCGTGCCCCGAACCGCGATGGCCTCGCCGCTGAACATCGTCATCGTGTACGCCGACGATCTCGGCTACGGCGATCTAGGGTGCTACGGGCATCCGACAATTCGTACGCCTGCCTTGGACCGCATGGCGGCCGAAGGCGCACGGTTTACGCAGTTCTATTCGGCCGCGCCGGTTTGCACGCCTAGCCGCGCTGCGTTGCTTACGGGGCGCTACCCGCTTCGCAGCGGCATGGCCGGCGTCAAGGAACGCGTGTTGTTCCCGCACTCCGAGCGCGGCTTGCCGGGCGACGAGCAGACGCTGGGCGAATTGCTCCAGGCGGCCGGCTATCGCACGGCCTGCATCGGCAAATGGCACCTCGGCCACAAACCGGCCGATCTGCCCAAGCACCACGGCTTCGAGCACTATTTCGGGATCCCGTATAGCAACGACATGGGCCTGGGCAGTGCGGCCGCCAAACCCAAGGGCTGGCCGCCTTTGCCCCTGATCCGCGATCTGGAGACGATCGAAACCGAACCCGACCAGGGCCCGCTGACCGAGCGCTACACGCAAGAGTCGCTGGCGTTTATCGACGCCGCCGCGGCCGCCAAGCGTCCGTTCTTGCTCTACCTGGCCCACACCATGCCGCACGTACCGCTGGCCGCGAGCGACAAGTTCGCCGGCCGCAGTCCGCGCGGGCTGTACGGCGACGTCGTCGAGACGATCGATTGGAGCACCGGACAGATCATCGCGCGGCTGCGCGAGTTGGGGCTGCACGAAAACACGCTGGTGTTCTTCTCGAGCGACAATGGTCCCTGGCTGTCGCAAGGGCTCAAAGGGGGCACCGCCGGGCTGCTGCGCGGCGGCAAGGGCAGCACCTGGGAAGGCGGGATGCGCGTGCCAGGCATCTTCTGGTGGCCGGGCCGGATCGCACCCGGCCGCACCGAGTTGGCCATGGCCACGACGATGGACGTGTTTACCACTTGCCTGAAAGCGGCCGGCGTCGGGTTGACCGACGATCGCCCGATCGACGGCGTCGATCTGGGGCCGGTGCTGTTCGGCGATGGCAAGTCCGCCCGCGACGAATTCTTCTACTATCGGGGTCCCGACTTGTTCGCCGCGCGCTGGGGCGCCTGGAAGCTGCACTACCTGACGCAGGCCGGCTATGGCCAGGCCAAGCCCGAGGTGCACGATCCGCCGCTCTTGTTCCAGTTGGACGAGGACCCCAGCGAGTCGCGCAACATCGCCGCCGAGCATCCCGAGGTCGTGGCCGAGATCAACCGCCGCGTCGAGGCGCATCGTGCCCAGTTGCAGGCGCCCGAGCCGGTTTATTGAATGCGGCCGGGCAATTCTCGCGGTTGCTTGCCT
The DNA here is from genome assembly GCA_019694435.1 of Pirellulales bacterium. Taxonomy (NCBI): domain Bacteria; kingdom Pseudomonadati; phylum Planctomycetota; class Planctomycetia; order Pirellulales; species Pirellulales bacterium. Next base: position 12,381 of record JAIBBZ010000016.1, on the reverse strand, counting down.
GGGTCGATCGGCTCTGGCACGATTGGGGACCCCTGCACCATCCGAGCCCATGAGAGGTCAACGAGCTGATGTCCGCTTTTCCCGAGATCAAGAAGGTTGCCTACGAAGGTCCGAAGTCGACCAACCCGCTGGCGTTTCGTCATTACCACGCGACCGAAGTGGTCGAAGGCCGCACGATGGCCGAGCACTTGCGCTTCAGCGTGGCCTACTGGCACACGTTTCGCGGCACGGGGAGCGACCCTTTCGGATCGGCCACGATGGCCCGCCCCTGGGAAGCCGCGACCGACTCGGTTGAAAACGCTCAAGCGCGCGTCCGGGTCGCGTTCGAGTTCATGGAAAAGCTCGGCGCGCCCTTTTACTGCTTTCACGATCGCGACGTCGCGCCCGAGGGCAGCACGCTGGCCGAATCGAACCGCAACCTCGATGCCGTCGTGAAGACGCTCAAAGAGGAGCAGAAACGCAGCGGCATTCGCCTGCTCTGGGGGACGGCGAACCTGTTCAGCAACCCCCGCTATATGCACGGCGCCGCGACGAGCCCCAATGCCGACGCTTTTGCCTATGCCGCGGCACAGGTCAAGAAGGCCATCGAGGTCACGCACGAGCTGGGGGGGGAGAATTACGTGTTCTGGGGCGGGCGCGAGGGCTACCAGTCGCTGTTGAACACCGACATGAAGCGCGAGCTGGACCACTTGGCCCGGTTCATGCACCTGGCCGTCGAACATGCCAAGTCGATCGGCTTCCACGGTCAGTTCTTGTTCGAGCCCAAGCCGAAGGAGCCGACCAAGCATCAGTACGACTTCGATGCGGCGGCGTGTCTCAATTTCCTGCGCAGCTACGGCTTGACCGAGCACGTCAAGCTGAACCTCGAGACCAACCACGCCACGCTGGCCGGGCACACCATGCAACACGAGCTCGAATATGCCGCGATGCAGGGCAGCCTGGGCTCGATCGACGCCAACACGGGCGATCTGCTCCTGGGCTGGGACACCGACCAGTTTCCGACGAACGTGTACCTGACGACCGAGATCATGCTTACGCTGCTCAAGTACGGCGGGCTCGCGCCCGGCGGCGTGAATTTCGACGCCAAGGTCCGCCGCGAAAGCTTCGAGCCGATCGACTTGTTCTATGCCCACATCGGCGGCATGGACACGTTCGCGCAGGGGTTGAAGATCGCCGCCGCGATTCGCGCCGACGGACAGTTGGACCGGTTGCTGCGCGAGCGCTATGCCTCGTGGGACGCCGGTATCGGCGTGGAGATCGAATCGGGCCGGGCCACTTTCGCCTCGCTCGAGCAATATATGCTCAGCAAAGGCGAGATCGCCCCGAACCGTAGCGGCCGCCAGGAAATGCTTGAAAACCTCGTCAATCGCTTTATCGGCTGACGACGTCGCTTGGTCGGGCGACGACGGTGTTCGCCGCCCGCCGCCCGATCCCTTCCGCACGGGAGACCCACGCATGCAAACCCGACGATCGTCGCTTCGCTGGCTGGTCTTGGTCAGCCTGGCGCTGGTCGCGCCCGCCGCACGGGCCGAAGATCCTATGCCGGCGCGATTTCACCACGTGCGTCTGAATGTCACCAACCCCAAACGCTCCGTGCAGTTCTACCGCCGGGTGTTCGGGGCCGTGCCGGTGCAGTTCAACGACGCGGTCGAGGCGCTGTTCACCGAGCGCTCGTTCATCCTGTTCAACCAGGTCGCAGAACCGCCCGAGGCCGCGCTCAACACGGGCATCTGGCACATCGGCTGGGGCGGCGTCGACGTCAAGAACGAGTACGAATGGTGGAAAAACCACGACGTCGACATCCACACGCCGCTTTCGCCGCTACCGGGCCCGAACAACTACTACATGTACATCAGCGGGCCCGACAAGGAGCTGATCGAGATCAACACGATGGGCCACCACCGGTTTGCCCACGTGCATTTCTTTGCGGACGACGTGAATGCGGCCTGTGCCTGGTATGCGAAGCATCTGGGCCTGAAGCCGCGCGCGCCGCAGGTGCCCAAGCCGCCCGCACCGACCGAACCGCGTAAGCCCGGCGATCCGAAGGCGCTGTCCGACATCTGGATCAATACGATCCAGTGCGACAACGTGCTGATGATCTTTTTCGGCAAGCCCGACTGGGACCCTGCACCCTATTGGTGGCCCGATCCACCGCTCAAGGAGATCCAGCCCACCCGGGGGCGGCCGATCGACCATCTTGCATTTTCCTACCGGCAGATCGAGCCGGTGTTCGAGCGGATGCAGCGCGAGGGCGCGACGATCGTGGAACCGATCGCCGTGCGCGAACCGCACAAGCTCAAGAGTTTCTTCGTGCAAGGCCCCGATCAAGTGCTCATCGAGGTGGTCGAGTCGAAGCCGATCCCCGAAGGCCTCTGGCAAGACTAAGCGCAGCGGCAAATGTCTCATCCTGTCTTCTTCGAGCGCGAACAGAACCGCTGGTTTCCACAGCGCGCGGCCGTAGGTCCGTGGTCGAGCGAGAGCCTGCATGCCGGGCCGGTCGCTGCGCTGTGCGTCACCTTGGGCGAGGAACTCGTGCCCGGCGACGATTGGGTGACCACGCGGTTGACCATGGACTTGCTGCGTCCCGTGACCACGCAGCCGCTTGAGGTGGGCTCACGGATCGTCAAGGCGGGCCGGCGCGTCACGCTGCTCGAAATCACCTTGTCGCAGGAGAACAAATTCACGGCGTCGGCTTTTGTGCAGCGCACCCGCCAGCAGGACTTCACGCTGCCACCCCTGGAAGGAACCGGCGTCGAACTCCAGCCACCGCCGGATCGGCCCGAGAATTTTGCCCCGCTGAACTTCGACGGTCGCCAGCCGCGCCTGGCGCCGTTTGTCGACGAAGCCTCGGAAATCCGTACCCAGGTGCCCGGCGCCATGTACAAGCCCACACCGTCGGCGGCCTGGATTCGCGTGTTTGCCGAGCTGCTGCCGGGCCGCCCCCTCTCGCACACCGCGGCGGTCGCCGCAGCGGCCGACTGCGGCAACGCCTTCGGGGCGCCCATCGGGCTGGAGAGCCCGCAGTACCTGTTCATGAACGCCGACCTGACGCTCCACCTGGCCCGGGCCCCGGAAGAGCCTTGGGTGCGGATGGCACCGGAAAGCGTCTGGCTCGACCATGGGATCGGCCAGACTCGCTGCGCCCTGTGCGATCGGCGCGGTATGCTGGGCACTTCGGTCGTCACGCTGCCCCTGGCACAGCGGCCGAGTTGACCGGTACGCTGCCCCCACCCTTCCCGCCGTGTTCCCCGCGAGAGAACCATGATTCGTCCGCAAGTCCTTGGTGCCTGGTTGTCGTTGGTATTGCTGTCGCTGGCGATCGAGACAGCCGCCGCGGGCGACGCCTCGGAAGCGAGCCCCCAGTTCCTCGTCGGCGTGGCCAAACGCGACATCACCCCACCGATCGGCATGCCGATGTGGGGCTATGGCGCGCGCCACGACGCACTGTCGGTTGGGGTAATGGACCCGCTGTGGGCAAAATGCATCGTGATCGCCGCCGGCAAGGATCGCGTGGCCCTGGTGGGTACCGACTTGGGGCGCGGACCGACCGTGCAGATGATGCAGCAGATTCGCCAGCAATTGCACGAAGTGGGAATCGAGCATGTGCTGATCACCGGTAGCCATTCGCACCACGGCCCTGTGATCGAACTCACGGACCGCGAGGGCTACGGCAAGGGACGCTTCGACGTGGCCGTCAAGTATGCCCAGCAATTGCCCGAGCAGCTCGTGGCGGTGATTCTCGAGGCGAACAAGAACCTGCAGCCGGCCAAGGTCGGCGTCGGCAAGCGTAACGTCACGCTCAACCGCAATCGCCACACCAAGCGCGAGCCGCGCGTCACCGATCCAATGTTGGCTGTCATTCGCTTCGACTCGCTCGAAGGGCAGCCGCTGGCCGTGCTGACGAACTTCGCCGCGCACCCGGTGATGACCGAGGAGAGCGATCTGCGGTACTCGGCCGACTACGTGGGGGCGATGCACGCCGCCGTGGAAGAGGCCCTGCAAACGACCAGCGTGTTCATGCAAGGCGCGGCGGGCGACATGAGCCCCAACTCGCCCTCGGGCGTGAGTGGGCCGCAGCAATTCGGCCGGCACCTGGGCGGGCAAGTGGTCGAGATCGCCAAGTCGATCTCGACGGCCGCGCCGGCCAAACCGTCGATCGAAGGGCGCGTCGATCACTGGAAGTTCGCCACCCGGGTGAAGTTTTCGAACCCCTGGATCCAGGCCGTGTTTGCCCGCGCGTTCTTTCCCGAGCTGACGCGCAACATCGCCGAGGAATGGGCCAACGGCATCACCGCCGAGCTCGACACCGTGCTGATCAACGACCAAATCGCCCTGGTCGGCGGGTCGGGCGAGTTCTTCTGCAATCACTCGAACCGGTTGAAAGAACGGGCGTACGTCGAACACACCCTGTTCTGCGGCTACTGCAACGGCCACAACCTGTACTTCCCCACGATCGAGGCCGCCAGCGAAGGCGGCTACGGCGCCGATCCGACCGTCTCGCCGGTCGAACTGGGAGCCGGCGAACAAATGATGAACCGGGCCCTACAAAACCTGTACATCATGCTCGACAAGTTCCAGGGCGACGCCGCGGTCGGATTCCAGTCGGTGCCGCAGTCGGGAACGCCTTGAGCCTGGCCGGTTTAGGTCGCGCGACCGAGGTGTTCGCGAACCGGTCGTAACCGCCCGCCAGCAGCCAGCATCGAAGGTCTCGAGCATGCCGGTCGAATCGGTCAAGTAAGCTGGCCGGGATGCCGAAAATTGGTTGACACTGCGGCGCCTTCGTCAAGAATGGCGCCGGACAGGATGTCGCACCCTGATACCGCCTCCCTATGGCGCGCTATGTCTAGCTCTCGGCGACAACGCCTGATCGCGAACCTGCTGGTGGTGTGCCTGTTGGCCACCGCCACGGGCGCCGTGAAGCCACCGCCGCAATGCGGCGGCGCTTGCCCTTGCTGTCGCAGCCGGGCCAAGAGCGACGAACCAGGCCAACGCTCGTGCTGCGGCCACGCGCAGGGAGCCAAGTCGTGCTGTCAGCGCTCCGCGAAGCGCCCCACAGGCGCCGCGCCCCGGCACAGTTGCTGCGGCCACAAATCCAAGCCGGCCCGCGAGCAGCTGGCCCAGGACGCTTCGCGTTCCATCTGTTTGTGCGGCGCGGGCCATTCGAATCCGAGCCTGCCGGCCGGCAGCATCGCGACTGAATCCTCCCCACGATCGTTGTCGGACGAAGGCATCGTCGTGGCTCTCTTGCCGCCAGCGAGCGGCCCAGCGCGGTGGAGTCCCCGCGACAACATCTGCGGAGCGCGCTCTGCGCTAGCGGTGCGCGCCGAGCTTTGCTGCTGGCGGATTTGATTCCGAGCGGGCAATCTCCTGGCCCAAGCTTGTGTGTCCTCCTTTTTTGCGTGTACGGCACGTTGCCGGTGCACGCACGCGAATGGATCTCGCACGTCTCTTACGAACAAGGATCTGAATCGATGAAAACCAAACTTTCGCTGCTATGCCTGGCGCTGGTGGTTGCCGCCGGCATGGTCTTTTCGGGCAACACCACGGCTGAAGACAAGAAGGAATTCAAGGCCACTTGCCCGATGTCGGGTAAACCGGCCAAGGAAGACTGCTGCTCGGAGCTCAGCGGCAAGAAGGTCTACTTCTGCTGCGGGAACTGCCAGTCCAGCTTCGACAAGGACCCCAAGGCCACGGCCAAGGTCCATCTGCAATGGCTCGAAACGGCCCAGATGCTGCAAGTCGGCTGCCCCTTGTCGGGCAAGCCGGTGAATCCCGACACGATGTGCGATCTGGGCAATGCCAAGGTCGGCTTCTGCTGCAAGAACTGCATGGGCAAGTTCCAGAAGGCCTCGGACGAAGAGAAGCTCGCGATGTGCTGCGAAGACATCAGCAAGGGCTACACGCTGCAGACCGAGTGCCCGTTGTCGGGCAAGCCGGTGAAGACCGACATCTTCGTCGAACACGAAGGCAAGAAGGTCTACTTCTGCTGCCCGGGCTGCCCGGCCGGCTTCAAGGCCGATCCGGCGAAGTACACGGCCAAGCTGCCGCAATTCGCCACCGAGAAGAAGTAGCGTCGAGCGAGTTGCCCGTTGAAATAGGCCTTCGTGGCCTATTTCAACCTCGCCAGGTGCGGAGCCGAGCTCCGCACGGCTCGCAAAACTACGACTTGCGTCGTCGTTTTGAGACCGCAGCCATGCGGTCGCGCAGCCCGCTGATTAAATCAACGTGCTGCTAGGATCGGACGGACGACCGCGCGGCCCTGACGCCGCGCGGTTCACGAGGAACGACCACGGGGGCGATTCGCCAAGCGAATCGCCCCCGTTTCTTTTTTGCGCAGATGGGTCGCAATTACCGCGCCGCTTCGGGCACGGTGAACAACAGCACGCGTTTGTCGGCCGCGGCGATGGCCAGTTGCGTGCCGTCGGGCGACCAGGCCACCGAGAACGCGGCCTTGACCGGCAAAGTCTCGCTGTGCAGGGCAGCATCCTTTTCGGGGTCCCAGATCATCAGCGACCCGGCGTATCCCAGCGTGGCCAGGCGCAGGCCGTCGGCCCGATAGGCGACGCGGTAAATCGGATCGCTGTGGCCGCTGACGGTCTTCAGCGGCGCGTCTTCGGCCGGATTGAAGATCTGCCAGGTCTTCGACAAGCCGGCCACGGCCAGCCGCGATCCGTCGGGCTTGAACTCGAGACTATAGAGCCCGTCGGCGATCCCCTGCTTGATCTCCTTGAGCAGCGTGCCATCGGCCGGGTTCCACAGCCGGATCGTCTTGTCGGCCGAGCAGCTCGCCAGTTGGTCGGCCGCCGGGTTGAACTGCACGGCGTAGACCGGCGCGGTGTGCCCCTGGCAGGTCGCGTAGTTCGCGCCGTCGCCGGCATTCCAGAGCCGCACGGTCTTGTCGGCGCTGGCCGAGGCCAGGCGCGCGCCGTCGGGCGAGAAGGCCAAGGCATAGACATGGGCCGTATGGCCGACGAGCCGCTGCCGCGGGCCGCTGCTGGCCGTGGCGAAGCGGTTGATGTTGTGGTCCAGGCTGGCGCTGAACACGCTCCGCCCGTCCGGCGCGACGACCACCTGCGTCACCGCCGCGCGATGCACGGGCCAATCGGCGATCGCGGCCGAGTCGGCGACGTTGAAGCCGCGGACCGCGTTGTCGCCGGCGCCGTAGTACACGCGCGTCCCGTCGGCCGACAGGCCCACGGCCGTGACGGCATACGGCGTCGCGGCCGCCAGAAGCGACGCGCCGTCGGACAATTGCCACACGCGCACCACGCCATCGTCGCCGCCAGCGGCGATCCGCCCGGCCTCGGCCGCCAGGGCAATCGACTTCACCCCGGCCGTCGGCCCGGCAAACGTGCGCACCTGGGCGAGGTCGGCCGGATTCCATTGGGCCAGCACCCGATCGTCGCCGCCGGTGAAGATCGCATCACCGCCGGGCGCGTAGACGACCGCATTCACGTTGCCGCGGTGCGCCTTGACGCTGGCCATCAAGGGCGAAGTCCAAATTCGCACGGTGCCGTCGGCCGAAGCCGTGACCCAGCGGGCGGCATCCGGCAGAAAGCCTGCCCCGCCCACGGCGCCCGTGTGGCCAACGCTCTGCTCGATCTCGCGTGCCTCGGCGACGTCGTACACCCGGGCACGCTGGTCGTCACCCGCGGCGATCAAGCGGCGAGAATCGGCCGAGAAGCTCACCTGCCGGACCGGGGCGCCGCAGCGCAACGTCGCCCAGAGCAGGCCGTTGGCCGTCTTCCAGATGCGGGCATATCCGTCGCTGCTCGCGGCGGCGGCCCACGCACCGTCGGCGCTCAGCGCCACGTCGGTGACCGCGTCGAGCGCCCCCGCCAGGCTGCGCAGCGGCTGCCCGCTGGCCGCGTCCCACAGGCGCACCGTGCGATCCGAGCCGCCGCTGATGAGTTGCGCCCCGTCGTTCGCATAGGCCACGGCCGTCACGGCACCGTTATGGCCGGCAAGCGTCGTCGCGGCTTGCGGCGGCACGGCGCGCAGATGGCCGTCTTCGCAGGCCACGAGCGACGTCTGACCATCGGCGGCCGCGAGCACGCCCAGCGGGGCGGCCGGCAGCAGATCGTGTTGAACGGCGCGGCGCGCGGCGACGTCCCAAATCTTGACCCAGCGATCGGCCGAAACGCTGACCAGCCGCGAGCCGTCGGGCGAGAACCCGATCGAGGCCGTCGGTGCGCCGTGCGCGTCGATCGTTGCCAGGATGGCGCCGTCGCCCACCTGGAACAGGCGGATGCGATTGTCGGCCGAGGCGACGGCCAGCAGCGTGCCCGACGGCGCCAACGCCACGCCGTTCACGCCGACCCCGGTGTCGATATTGCGCACCAGCGCCCCATCGGCCGGGTTCCAAAGCTTGACCGAGTTGTCGCCGCCCGAGACGAGCATTGCGCCGTCGGCCGAATAGGCCAGGCTCACGACCGGTCCGCCATGGCCAGCCAGCTCGCGTACGAGCGACCCGTCCGCCGGATTCCAAAGCTTGATCTTGGCAGCATTGTCGCCCGCGGCGATCGCGGCGCCGCCGGGTGCGATGGCCACGCTGCACAGGGGCGCCCCCTGCCCTTCGATCGCCAGCGTCCCGCCGCTGGCCAAGGTGTGGATGCGAACGCGCCCGTCGCCGCCAGCGGAAACGATCCGATCGCCGGCCGGCATAAACGCCAGCGCCGCAACCGCTGCGCCCGCGTTCAGGGCCTTCACCTCGGCTCCATCGGCGGCCGTGTTGATCTTGATCGTGCCATCGTCGGCACCGGTGGCGACCAGCGCGCGATCGGCGCTGGTGGCGAGCGCTCGCAACGGACCGCCAGCGATCGGCGTGTCGCGCATGGCGACCGGCGGCCAGGTCCAAAGCCGCAGGGCGCCATCGTCGCCGGCCGTGGCCAGTTGCGTCCCGGCAGGCTGCAGGGCGACGTCATGCACGGCCCCGGGATGTGGCGTGAACTGCCCGTCCACCGTTCCCGCGGCCGGATTCACCACCAGCACGCGGCCGTCGTTGCCGACGGCGGCCACTCGGGCACCGTCGACCGAGCGAACCGCCACGCGTACCGGGCGGCCGAGGTCGACGGTCCGCTGTAGCGCGCCGTCGGAAGTCTGATAGATGCGAAGTTGCCCGTCGTCGCCCGCCGCGGCGAACCATTCGCCTCCCGGCGCGACGACCAGCGCTCGCTGCGGCTGGCCGACCGCAATCGAGGTCGGCGCCGGTGGCGGCCAGCGATAGAGCCGCAACGAACCGTCCTCGGCCCCCAGCGCCACGGCCTGGTTGTCTGGCCGGAAAACGGCCGACTCGACACGTGCCGCGGCGGCGATCGTCCCAACCAGCGCACCGTCGGCCACGTTCCACCCGCGCACCGTGCCATCGCTCGAGGCACCCAAGAGCAACGCACCGTCGCGGCTGAACGCCACCGACAGGACGTCGCTGGTCGCGCCGGCCAGGTCGCGTACCGGCTGACCGGTGGCCGCGTCCCACAACCGCACGACCTCCGAACGGTCGCCTGAGGCCAGCAGCTTGCCATCCGGCGACAGGGCAATCGACGTGACTTCGCCGCCGGGTGCCAACGTGGCCGCCGGTCCCGAGGTCGCACCGGGCAGGTCATAAACCAGAATCTGTTGATCCATGCCGGCCGAGGCCAGTTGCCGACTGTCTTTCGACACGGCCACGGTCAGCACGAGGTTCGAATGATCGGCCAAGGTCTGCACGACTTGTCCGGTCGAGCGGTCCCAAACCTTGACCGTTTTGTCGAAGCTACCCGTGACCAGGTAGCGTCCGTCGGGCGTGTAGGCGACCGCATAGACGGGTTCGCTATGGCCTTCGAGATAGGCAAGCTGTGCCACGGCGGTTGCCGGCGAGCCCGCGGCAAGGATTAAAGCGGCGGACAGGAAGATCTGGCGGGAGTGCAACATCGGGCAACAACTCCAGGCAATGACGAACGGATGCGTAGATCGATTTTAGTTGGGCGACCGAGGGTTCGCAGCCGTCGAGGCGGGCCATTTACGGCGTTTTTGCCGCGGCGGGCGGCTGATCTTTCAGGCTGACGAGGTAGGCGATCAGGTCGGCGAAATCGGCCGGCGTCAACCCATCCTTCAGCCCGGCCGGCATCAGCGACAACGTACCGCGTTCGATCTGGTCGACCTCGTCGGCGGCGATGCGCACGACGCGTCCCTCGGCGTCGATCAGTTCGACCAGCTCGTCGGTTTGTTGTTTGATCACGCCCTGCACGATCTGGCCCGACGTCGTCGCCACGGTCGACGACTCGTAGCCGGAAAGGATCCGGTTCGAAGGCTCGAGTACCGAGCGAATCAGCTCTTCCCGGGCATATTTGGCCCCCACCCCGGCGAGGTCGGGGCCCGCCTTCGCGCCGCCGCCGACGGCGTGACACTTGACGCACGCCAGTCCCTTGGTGTCGGCAAACAAGGCCGCGCCGCGCTGCGCATCGCCCGGCTGCGTCAGGGCAAAGTCGCGATAGACGCTCGGGTCGATGCCCTGCTGCGCGCGGCGTGCCAGTTCGGCGAAGCGCGGATCGCGCTGCCCGATCTGCACACTGAACTCCCAGGGACCGCCCGAATTGCCGATCTTGACCCACAGGTGGTTGGCCCCCTCGCGCAGCGCGACCTCCAACCGATCCTGGTCGGGACTCCAGCCGCGGTTGTCGTTGAACGTGTGGACGCGTTCGCCGTTGAGCCAGACCTCGACCTGATCGTCGCTGCCGATGAGCATTTGCGTGGGCCCGGCCACAGGCGACCGTAGCTCGGCGTAGGCCCAGGCCCAACAGTTTTCGCGCGGTCGCAAGAAACGGTGCAACGACACGCGGCCGTGCTCGTCATTCGTCTGAATCGAATGCCAGGCAAGGGGCTGCTGGTCGACGGTGAACTGCGCTTTCAGATCAGGCGCTGCGGTGTGCTCGATTTCGAATTGCGACTCCTTCGACCAGGCACCCAGCACCTGCCAATCGACGACCGGCACCGGCGAAGAATAGACCCGGTCCAATTCAGCCAGTACGGCAGACGTCAATTCGTGACGGGCGTCGAGCGCCAACACCTGGTCGGCCACGCGAGCGCGAATCTGTACGAGCGCCGTACGCGCGGCGTCGCGTAGCGTCTGGTTCTTGCTCGCCAGGGCCCGCAAATAGGCCGCCAGCGCACGCTCGTCGGGCAAAGCTGCCAAGGCGGTGAGGGCCTCGAATTCAGTTTCCGGATCGTTGGCGACCGCCATCAAGGCCGGCACTGCCTCGCGCGAGCGCAACTCGGCCAGGCTCGCCAGCGCGCTGCGCCGCACCGCGATGTCCGCATCGCCCAACAATTCGATCAGCCGCGGGACGGCCCGCTCGCCCGCCAGTCGAGCCAAGGCGCCAGCGGCCGCAGCGCGGACTTCCGGCGCAGGATGCTTGAGATGTGCAGTGACGGCGGCCTCGGCCCCCGCGGGCTTTAACTCGGCCAGTGCTGGCAGGCACAGTACCAGCAACTCGGCCGGCGATCCTTGGTCCACGGCCAGCGCCACCAACAGCTCGACGGCTTGCGGCGTGCCGATGCGGGCCAGCGCGGCGACCGATGCCTGGCGGAGCGACGCCGTCGTCACCGGGGCGACGGCCAACTGGCGCAGCACCCCGACCACCTCCGCGTCTTGCCATTGCGCGAGCACGTCGAGCGCCGCGATGCGGGTCGCGTCGTCGTCGTCGTTCGCCGCCACTCGACGCAAACCGTCGGCCGAGCCGCGGTCGTCGATCGCAGCCACGGCCGCAATCGCGGCCTGCCGCACCTCGGGAGCCGGCTGTGCAAGCGCCGCGCGCAGACCATCGATTACGGCGTGCGTCGCCGACCACTCGTGCTGCTTGGCGCGCGCGGGCTTGCCTCGAGCCGGCTGCGTTCCCCACCAGCCGCCGGTGTACGGATCGGCGCGGCGATGCACCTCGGCGACGGCCGCCACGGCCGCGGCCCGGGCATCGACATGCTGCGCCTCGCCGATCGTCTTGAGCAGCGCGGCCACCGCGCCGTCATCGTAGATTCCCGTCAGCGCTACGATCGCAGCGCGGCGAGCCGCGTCGTGATCGGTATCGGCCATTTCGGCGGCGCGGTCCCATCGATTGAGTGCCCGCAGGGCCTGCATGGCCGTGAACTGAACGAAGCGATCGTCGTCGCCCAATACCGGCCACAAGGCGTCGGCAGCCCGCGGCTCGCCGCTACGGCCCAGGGCCAGCGCCGCCTGTCGGCGAACCGTGGGATCGGGGTCTTTCACAGCCACGGCCAGCGCGGCCACCGCGGCTCCCTTCGCGTGCCGCAGGGCCAGGGCCCGCGCGGCTTGAGCCCGGACGTCGGCCGCCCCATCGCTCAGCCGGCCGATCCAGGCCGCAGCCGGGTCGTAGTCCCCGAGTGCGTCGG